>JBFOLQ010000001.1:0-5204 GCA_040830145.1 Flavobacteriaceae bacterium
AAGAAGTAAAAGTACTTCAATCGGTTCAAAGGCCCCGGAGTTCAGCGGACCCAATCCTGATGGGAAGCAAATCTCATTGGCCGAGGTAAAAGGGAAGGCCACCCTCATTGATTTTTGGGCGGCTTGGTGCCGTCCCTGCAGGGCCGAGAACCCCAATGTGGTCAAAGTCTACAATAAATACCACGACAAGGGCCTTAACGTTATTGGGGTTTCCCTGGACAGAAATGCCGAGGCATGGAAAAAGGCCATAGCCGATGATGGTCTTGAATGGAACCATGTGTCCCATGTGGCCTATTTTGAGGACCCCATTGCCAAGCTCTATAATATCGATGCCATACCGGCTGCCTTTTTACTGGATGAAAATGGTGTCATTGTGGCTAAAAATTTGCGTGGTCCCGCATTGGAAGAAAAGGTTTCCGAACTACTGGATTAACAAAATCACCGCTCAAAAAAAAAGCCCCGGTAGCGGGGCTTTTTTTTTGATTTCTTTCATGTCAAAACTTATTCCTGACGTCATTGAACGTTCCCGTGATAGTGACATCCCCCTCTTTCGTCACCTTCCCCACAATATTGGCCGAATTGGTATCGCCGATAAATTCTAGGGTAGCTCCATCCTTTAATATCAAATCCCCATATACCACCATGGTTCCCTCTATACGTACCGTGGCATTTTTTTCCACGATAAAGTTCTTGCGTCTTCTATTCTTTCCCACGATGATCTTGCCCTTCATTTCAAACAGGGCATTGGTGTTGATCTGTACGTTGTTGGTATTGGCCCAGGTACCACAAAGTAACAGCGAGCCATTGACCGCGAACGACCTAAAGGTGTATGAACCAGAATACGCTTTTTCAGTACCCTGGGGAACCACTAATTTTCTAGTGCCCGAATAACGCGAAAGGGAAGAACACCTACTTGCCAAACTTTGGTCGGGCCTATTCAGTTTAATAATTTGAAGACCATTCTTTCCTGAAGCGGCAAAGACAAAATCGTCCTTGGACATAACATAATTGATGGAACCATCGAGCTCCAGGACACCGCTCCCCCGTTGTCCATTGTCCATTTCATCAATCAGGCTCAGTCCGGCACCTCCATTGGCCATCAACAACAATTTTTCATTGGCGGCCACGGCATTGGTCACCTTGTCATTGACATCATTGTTCTTGGGGTCTATGATAATGGGTACATATTCCAAAAGAGTGGCCGTGGTATGGTCATAAATACCCATGCCCTTTCCTGCTTCGGAAACCGCCACCTTGGTATCCCCATAAAAGGCAAGGGTTTTTTTGGTCACTGCACCAAAGTCAGTATCCACTGGGATTTCCTTGATTATACGTAAGGCATCATCCAATAAAACAATACCTTTCTGCGTATCCAATAAGGCCATTTTGTCCGGAGCCAGATCCAATGACCGTAAATCGGCATAGGGCAACTCATTGACCAGTTTCAAATCACTTTTATTGTACTGGGCGAGCACACCATCCTTTCCACTGGTCACCCAAACGGAGGTATCGCCAACCTTTATATCATTGGCGTTATGCCCCTGTTGAAATCCATAGGTCAATCCCCTGGAAATATTCATCTTACCGTTGGAAACGGGAATCTTTACCACAAAAGAGTTGGATGTGGCCCGTACAGAGGTCTCCGCATCCACTCCTCCTACGGCATATATAAACCCATTGTCATATTTAATGGCATTGATATCCGCGTTCACATAGTACAGTCGGGATGTGACACGGGGTTTGTTTGGGTTGTACACATTCACGACGTCAATGGCACCTGCATAGGTAGCCTCCACTGTATTATAGGAAACATAGGCATAGTTCCCATCAAGATCGACATGTGTGGCCGTCAGGTTGTTGTTTCCCCTATAGCTGGGCGGGGCAATCCGGGCCACCAAACTAAGGGCATATTCCAAGGAAGCCCCATTTTTGCCGGATTCCTCTCCAGGTTCATAAAAATCAATGACCCCGGCATCATCAAGGTCAACGCTATTTTCAAGTATCGTGATATTTGATTCCAAGGCTATTTCACTGGATTCCTCATTGTAAACGGTGGTCTCATCGCTACAGGAAAAAAGAACGGTTGCAAGCACCAAGGGGATATACTTTAATCTCATTGTAATAGTAAGTTATAAATACAGTTTTGGCCAAAATGGCGCTTATCCCTAACGATAAAATCCTGTATTTTGTATGCGCAAGCGGGGTTTTTCGGCAAAATGCCGTTATGGTCCGTGAAGTACCTTTTTTTACGCTCTTTTTACATCAGATTTTTCCTGATTTTTCCATAATAAAAAGGATAATTATGGGGACGGCAAGTAGTATGACCATCATGGTTTCGGTATGAATAAGGTGGGGGTTGAACAACAGGGTACACACATAGCCCCCCACAGCTCCCCCAAAATGGGCCGTATGTCCAATATTCCCCAAACGGGTCTTCATCCCGTAAATGGAGTACAACAAATAACCTATACCCACCAAATACGCAGGAATGGGAATGGGGATGAACATCAGAAACAAGTTCATTCCCGGTTGCAATAATATGGCCGCGTACAATACCCCGGTTACTGCCCCACTGGCACCTACGGCACTGTAATGGTATTCATCCTTATGAAAATAGAGGGCCAGAAGGCTACCGGCCACCAAACTCACAAAATAAACAATAAGAAATTTGGGCACCCCAAGCCAATTGATGACCACATCGGCAAAAAAATAAAGGGTGAACATGTTAAAGAAAAGATGGGCCATATCAACATGCAGAAATCCAGAAGTAACCATGCGTTCCCGTTGTCCGGCTCTAATGGCCCCAATACCAAACTTATAGCGCTCAAAGAATGAAGGGTCGTTAAAGCCCTTCATTGAAATAATGACATTAGCCGCCATGATGGCCAAAGTTACCATATGGATTCCTCCCATATCCTTACAAAATTTACGTTCAAATATAGCTATATTTGCCTATTATAAGCCCTGCATGCAGTTCCTTGTCTATATCTTGGCCTTTCCGCTCCTTTGGCTTATCTCCATGCTGCCACATCCCCTTTTCTATGGTCTTTCCGATATAATGTACCTTTTGATATATCGTGTCTTTGGGTATCGAAAAAAGGTGGTCAGGAACAATCTAAGGCTGGTATTCCCCGAAAAATCCAAAAAGGAGCGCAGATTGATTGAGAAAAAGTTCTACCGCCATTTTTGCGATTCGTTGTTGGAGATGATCCAGGGCATGTCACTTACCAAATCGTCCATTAAAAGGAAGTATGAGGTTCAGAATATTGAGGTCATGCAGCGCATTGAAAAAACCAAGAGCATTTTGGTGCCTTGTGCCCATTATGCCAATTGGGAATGGAACGTGAGTATCAACAATTACGTTTCCTCAAAGGGATATGCCGTATACCAGCGGGTCAACAACCGTTATTTTGACCGTCTCATCAGGAACATCCGTGCCAAATGGAATACCGAGCTTATTCCCCAGTGGCAGACGATTAAAGTGGTGATCCGCAATCACCAGAACAATGTTGGGGCCATCTATGGTATGGTCAGCGATCAGGCGCCCCAAGCCCATCGTGCCCAGTACTGGGCCCCATTTATGGGCATTACGGTGCCCATCTTTACAGGTACCGAGGACATGGCCCGAAAACTGGATTTGGCCGTGGTATTCCTAAAGGTCTCAAAAGTAGGGCGCGGTTATTACCAAGCCACATTTATCCCCATTACCGAATCAGGGAGCAAAACATCGAAACACGAGATTACCGATACGTTTTTAAGATTGGTGGAAGCACAGATACGGGAAGCTCCGGAATACTACCTCTGGACACATAAACGATGGAAGCACCGGGATAAGGTTCCGGAGGAATTTAAGGGAAAGTCTGACAAAAAACAACTTGGGGACGCGTAACAATTAATATCTTTGGGGATATACCATTGTCCATGACCGATCTTCAAATTGCCCGAAAGGCCCCATTACGTCCCATAACTGAAATCGCCAAAAAATTAGGTATCCCCATGGATTTCCTGGAGCCCTACGGGAAACACAAGGCCAAAATTCCCATAGCACTCATCAACTCGGAACGTGCAGCGGAATCAACCTTGATCCTGGTGTCCGCCATATCCCCTACCCCTGCCGGTGAAGGAAAGACTACCATGTCCATAGGCTTAACGGAGGGACTGAACCAATTGGGCAAAAAGGCCACTGTGGTTTTGCGGGAGCCCTCATTGGGACCTGTTTTCGGTATTAAGGGCGGTGCCACGGGTGGGGGATATTCCCAAGTGTTGCCCATGGAGGATATCAACCTCCATTTTACAGGTGACTTTGCCGCCGTGGAAAAAGCCCATAATTTATTGGCGGCCCTTATTGACAATAATATTCAGAGTAAGACGGCTTCGCTGGGGTTGGACCCCAGAACCATCTCATGGAAACGCGTGGTGGACATGAACGATCGTTCCCTTCGCCATGTCATTGTAGGTCTGGGAGGCACTGGATCGGGCATCCCTAGGGAAACAGGTTTTGACATTACGGCCGCCTCAGAGGTCATGGCCATTCTTTGCCTGGCCGAAGACATTGCGGATCTTAAAAAACGCTTGGGCAATATATTCATAGGATATACTTTTGACAAGAAGCCCATTTATGCCCGTCATTTAAAGGCCGAAGGGGCCATGGCGGCCCTTTTGAAGGATGCCATCAAACCCAATCTGGTCCAGACCATGGAAGGGAATCCGGCCATTATCCACGGAGGGCCCTTTGCCAATATCGCCCAAGGAACCAATTCCGTCCTTGCCACACGAATGGGAATGTCGTTTTCAGACTATACCGTGACCGAAGCGGGATTTGGTTTTGACTTAGGAGCCGAAAAGTTTTTTGACATTAAATGTCAAAGTGCCGGCCTCACGCCAAAAGCCGTTGTGCTTACCACCACCATACGTGCCCTGAAATATCATGGGGGAATGGCATTGGACCAACTTACGCAACCAGATACCCAGACGTTGGAACGCGGTTTTCCCAATTTGGAAAAACATGTGGAGAATATCAAACATTTTGGGGTAAGTCCCATCATCGCCCTGAACCGCTTCACCAGTGATTCTGAAGATGAAATAGCCCTGTTGCGGAGCAAAGCTGAGCAGATGAACGTGCCTATCGCCGTGGCCAATGTATGGGGAGAGGGGGGCAAGGGCGCCTTGGAACTGGCCGAAAAGGTGGTTGAAATCACGAAAGC
>JBFOLQ010000002.1:0-2082 GCA_040830145.1 Flavobacteriaceae bacterium
ATTAAAACTGGCCGGGGCCAATAAAGTGGTTATGCCAGATAGGATAGGGGGAGATCATATGGCGTCATTGGTTGTGATGCCAGACCTTATAACCTTTATGAACAAGCTTTCCACGGAAGGGGAGCACACCACCAATTTGGAGGAAGTGGCCATTGAGGATTTCTCCATACGTATGGAGGGCAGTTCCCTACGGGATTTAGATCTTCGAAGAAAGACTGGATGTACCATTATCGGGTATATTGAACCCAATGGCAACTACATAATCAATCCCGATGCGGATATCAAGCTTCAGCCCAAGGGAAAGGTCATTGTACTGGGAAGACCAGAACAGATACAGAAACTCAACCAGGCTTTTAATCTGGTGCAGGAAGGTTTATGACCCTTTTTTTGACAGTCCGGGTAAATTTTAGGATATTAACGCCCAACTAACGATTAATCAATAAAAAAATTTACTCATGAAGTATAGACTTCTTTTTATATTGACCTTTTTGTTTCCATTCATTGTTGGGGCTCAAGAAACGGTTGAAAAAGGTTTGGACCAGCAAATTGATGAAGCCTTTGGAAGTGCCACAGGTTGGTTCGTAAACTTTATTTTTTATCAAATTCCGTTTACTGATGAGATTCGAATATATTGGGTTCTGTTCCCATTGATAATAGGTGCTACGTATTTCACTTTTTACTTTAAGCTTATAAATTTTAGAGGTTTCCTTACCTCCATAAATATAGTTAGGGGGAAATATGATGAACTTGATCATCATGAGGCCATGCCCGTTCAGGGTGACCCAACACCCGGAGAGGACATTAGGGAAACAATTGCCATTGAAGGTCATACTGGTGAAGTTTCCCATTTTCAAGCCTTGACCGCGGCTTTATCGGGGACCGTCGGACTGGGTAATATCGCGGGAGTGGCCATTGCGGTTTCCATTGGAGGGGCCGGTGCCACTTTTTGGATGATCGTGGCAGGCCTATTGGGAATGGCATCAAAATTCGTGGAATGTACACTAGGGGTAAAATACAGGGATATTGATGAAAACGGAACCGTTTTTGGTGGCCCCATGTACTATCTAAGAAAGGGTCTGAAATTAAAGGGCATGGAAGGATTGGGAAAAATACTGGCCATTCTCTTTGCCATTTTTGTGATAGGCGGATCTTTTGGAGGGGGAAATATGTTTCAGGTTAACCAGGCATTTCAGTTGGTGGAGCACATGACAGGGGGCAGTGAGTCTTTTTGGCATCAGAAGGGCTGGCTGTTTGGCGTGGTAATGGCCATTTTTGTTGGGATTGTAATAATAGGGGGAATTAAGAAAATAGCAAAGGTAACCGATAAGATTGTGCCCTTGATGGTTGTGATTTACGTAGGAGCATCCCTTTTTGTGCTAGTGGCAAAGTACGATATGATCGGTGATGCCTTTATGCAAATAATCGACGGGGCATTTAGTCCAGTGGGCGTGGCCGGAGGAGCCGTTGGGGTCTTGGTTCAAGGCTTTAGAAGGGCTGCATTTTCCAATGAGGCAGGTGTGGGCTCAGCATCCATCGCACACTCGGCCGTAAAGACAAAATATGCTGCTTCGGAAGGAATGGTGGCATTGTTGGAACCCTTTGTGGATACTGTGGTGGTCTGTACCATGACAGCGTTGGTGCTTATCATCACGGGAAATGTAAATCCGGATAATGCTTCCTTGAACGATGCCCAAGCCATTTTGCTGACTTCCGGTGCTTTTGAATCGGTTATCTCATGGTTCCCCTATGTGTTGACCGTTGCAGTGGTTTTATTTGCCTTTAGCACCATGATATCCTGGTCGTATTATGGATTCCAGGGCTGGTCCTACCTTTTTGGAAGAACCAAAAAAACGGAGTACACATACAAGATTATATTTTGTCTTTTTGTAATTATCGGTTCGGCCGCCAGCCTGGGCTCCGTCATTGGCTTCTCGGATGCCATGATTTTTGCCATGATGGTACCCAATATGATAGGTTTGGTTATTTTGGCCCCCCGTGTTCGGGAAGAATTGACGAAGTATCTATCCGCTATCAAGAATATAGGGAAATAGACATTTTGGTTTGAAAAGATCTACATCCCAC
>JBFOLQ010000003.1:0-4616 GCA_040830145.1 Flavobacteriaceae bacterium
ATGGAAGAAGGTGGCTATGGGGATTTCCTTGGAGGAGGTATCGGTACCCGGTTCCAGAATCAATGTGCCATTTTTCCATTTGTCGGCCAAAGGGGTAATGGAAGTGGCATCACTCCATTTGCGGAGAATCCGTATCAGGGAGAGTTCCACATCCGAAAAACTAACGGTGTCCACTTCGTCCTCCACAGCTTCAATGACGTCAAATTCTGAATCAAGATCAATGGTTTCCAATCCGTTTGATAGAAAAGTGACCCAATATTGGTCATTACTGACATTGGTGACCACCCCCTTGCCAAACTCGGGATGGTCTATTCGGGAGCCTATGCCCAATAGCTTCATGTGTATCAATTTTAAATTAAGACAATCGTACTTAGATTGTTTCCAAAAGTAGGGTATCCACTGACAAAATGGAAACGGGTCGGGCTTCTTTTTTAAAGGTCAAAATCGTAACTTGGCCTCTTTGCCCAATTATGGTGGATTACGAAGAAAATATAGAAGTAAAGGGTGCACGGGTGCACAACCTTAAAAACATAGATGTGACCATTCCCCGAGATCGCTTGGTGGTCATTACCGGCCTTTCGGGCAGTGGCAAGTCGTCCTTGGCCTTTGACACCATTTATGCCGAGGGCCAACGACGGTACATAGAGACCTTTTCGGCCTATGCCCGACAATTTTTGGGGGGGCTGGAGCGGCCTGATGTAGATAAGATAGATGGTCTTTCGCCCGTAATTGCCATAGAACAAAAGACGACCTCCAGATCACCGCGTTCCACGGTGGGGACCATCACAGAGATTTACGACTTTTTGCGCCTCCTGTACGCCCGGGCGGCTGTTGCATATAGCTATAATACAGGGGAACGCATGGTGAGTTATAGCGATGAAAAGATTAGGGAGCTCATCCTCTCCGAATATACGGGGCAGAAAATCCATGTATTGGCCCCGGTCATCAAATCGCGTAAGGGCCACTATAGGGAACTCTTTGAGCAAATCGCCAAACAGGGCTTTGTGAAGGTTAGGGTCGATGGTGAGGTGATGGATTTGGTAAAGGGCATGCGCGTGGATCGTTACAAGACCCATGATATTGAGATTGTGATCGATCGCCTGTTGGTGTCTGCCACCACCGAAATGGAAAAGCGCTTGGATGAAACCATACGTACGGCCATGTACAGTGGCGATGATACCCTGATGGTCTTGCGTGAAGGGGATGTCGAACCCCGCTATTTTAGCCGGAATCTCATGTGTCCCACCACGGGGATATCCTATCCCGCTCCGGAACCCAACACCTTTTCGTTCAATTCCCCCAAGGGCATGTGCCCCGAATGCAAGGGAATAGGACATGTGTACCAAGTGAACCGCAATAAAATATTCCCGAACGGAAAACTGAGTATACAGGATGGGGGTATAGCCCCCTTGGGAACCTATAAAAGTTCGTGGGCCTTTAAACAGATAGAGACCATTGGGCAGCGTTATGGCTTTAAGCTAACGGACCCAGTGTCAAAGATTTCGGAAGAGGCCATGCAGATTCTCCTATATGGAGGCAAGGAGCGCTTTGAGGTGGAATCCAAGACCTTGGGTGTGAAACGGGACTATAAGATAGATTATGAGGGAATTGCCCATTTCATTGAGCAACAATATAATGAATCGGGTTCCTCGTCCATCCGTAGGTGGGCCAAAGAGTATATGGATAAGGTCTCGTGTCCTGAATGTGGGGGTGCCCGCCTTAGAAAGGAAGCCCTGTACTACAAGCTGGGGGAACATAATATTGCACAGTTGGCCCAAATGGATATTTTGGAGCTTGCCTCCTTTTTTGGGGAATTGCCCGCCCAACTCGATGAAAACCAGCAAAAGATAGCCGGTGAGATTTTAAAGGAGATCAATGCCCGTATTGGTTTTTTGCTCGATGTGGGCCTCGATTACCTTTCCCTGCACCGCAGTTCACGGTCCCTTTCTGGAGGGGAGGCACAACGGATACGGCTGGCCACCCAGATAGGCTCCCAATTGGTGGGGGTACTCTATATTTTGGATGAACCGAGCATTGGGTTGCACCAACGTGACAATGACCGGCTGATTTCTTCCTTGGAGTCGTTGCGGGATATTGGCAACTCAGTCATTGTAGTGGAACACGACAAGGATATGATCTTACGGGCGGACCATGTGATCGATATGGGCCCACAGGCCGGAAGGCACGGTGGGGAAATCATATCAGAAGGACCGCCGCAGTCCTTACAATTCACAGAGACCCTAACGGCGGACTACCTTTCGGGCAAGCGGGGAATCTGGGTGCCCAAGACCCGGAGACAGGGCAATGGTAAGACCATTCACCTGTCTGGATGTACGGGCAATAACCTGAAGGATATCTCCGTGGATTTTCCTTTGGGGAAGATGATTGGGGTCACCGGGGTTTCAGGCAGTGGCAAGAGTACCTTGATCAATGGTACCCTCTACCCTATCATGAATGCCCATTATTTTAATGGGGTCAAAAAACCCATGCCCTACAAAAAGATATCGGGCCTGGAACATATAGATAAGGTCATTGATATCAACCAATCACCCATTGGGCGTACCCCACGATCAAACCCCGCTACGTATACCGGGGTATTTAGTGAGATCAGGGCGTTATTTGCCAAGACTACCGAGGCGACCATACGCGGATATAAACCCGGCAGGTTCAGTTTTAATGTCAAGGGAGGGCGGTGTGAAACCTGTCAGGGAGGCGGACTTCGGGTCATTGAAATGAATTTTTTGCCTGATGTGTACGTCGATTGTGAAACCTGCTACGGCAAACGCTTCAATAGGGAGACTTTGGAAATACGTTACAAGGGAAAGTCCATCGCCGATGTGTTGGAAATGACCATTAATGAGGCCGTGGATTTCTTTGGGAACATCCCCAAGATTCATAGAAAACTGAAGACCATTCAGGATGTGGGCCTTGGTTATATTTCCCTGGGACAACAGTCCACCACCCTTTCCGGAGGGGAGGCACAACGCATAAAATTGGCGACTGAACTTTCAAAAAAGGACACGGGAAATACCTTTTATATACTGGATGAACCCACTACCGGACTACATTTTGAGGACATCCGTGTACTTATGGAGGTTTTAAACCGTTTGGTTGATAAGGGAAATACCATTGTGATCATTGAACATAACCTCGATGTCATAAAAATGGTGGACCATATTATTGATATTGGCTATGAGGGTGGCCGTGGTGGGGGCAAGATCGTTGCCACGGGAACCCCCGAGGAAATTATCAAGGACACAAAGAGCCATACGGCCCGGTTTCTTAAAAAGGAATTGGGAACCTATGCCATGGAAGAACGATAAATCGTACTGTAATTATGAGAAAGGAACAGCACCACAAGGGATGGAACGAAATCAAGACCAATGATTCCTGGGCCATCTTTAAAATCATGGGAGAGTTTGTAAACGGATATGAAAAATTGAGTGCCATTGGCCCTTGTGTCTCCATTTTTGGATCGGCACGGACCAAGGAACATCAAAAGTACTACCAAATGGCAGTCAATATTGCCCAGCGTATCGCGGAGGCGGGCTATGGGATCATCACCGGTGGTGGTCCCGGAATCATGGAAGCCGGGAACCGTGGGGCGCACCTCGCAGGAGGTACATCCGTGGGGCTCAATATCGATTTGCCCTTTGAACAACATGACAATCCCTATATTGATGTGGATAAGAGCCTTGACTTCGACTATTTTTTTGTGCGAAAGGTAATGTTCGTAAAATATTCACAGGGTTTTGTAGTCATGCCAGGTGGTTTTGGTACCCTGGATGAGCTTTTTGAGGCCATCACCTTGATTCAGACCCATAAGATTGAAAAATTTCCCATTATCCTGGTCGGGTCGGAATTTTGGGCGGGTCTTATTGAATGGATAAAGAATACCATGCTTACCGCTGGAAACATAAGTCCTGAGGATCTCTACTTGATTTCCGTGGTGGATACGGAGGACGAGGTTGTTGAAATTTTGGATGCTTTCTACAAAGGCCATTCATTGAGCCCCAACTTTTAGTGCACCGCTGAAAAGATGTTGCGAAGTCCAAGGTCCGTATTGTTTTTGTGGTTTTCCATGCTAGGGATGGGTTCAATGGCCCATGCCCAAAACAAGAACATCATCAAGGCCGAGCTGAATGGTGACACCAAGGAGATTAGGATACAGCATGAGCTGTCCTATACGAATACCTCAAACCATATTCTTCAATACATCTACCTAAATGACTGGGCCCATGCGTACTCTGACAAGAATACGGGACTGGCCCAGCGTTTCGGGGAAGAGTTCAAGAAAAGCCTGCATTTGGCACGTGATCAGGAGCGGGGACATACAACCATTATCAGTGCAGTGGATGATGAGTACCGCGGACTCAAATGGACACGTACCCGGGAAAAGGATATTATTAGGGTAGAACTCAATAGACCGTTGTTTCCCGGGAAGACGGCAACGCTCTTTCTGACCTATGTGGTCAAGTTGCCACATAGCAAGTTCACTTCCTATGGCTACGATGACAAGGGGTATTACTATTTGAAGGATTGGTACCTCTCCCCTTCCGTGTATGACGGGGACTGGCATATCTATTCCAATAAGAACCTGGACGATATCCATACCA
>JBFOLQ010000004.1:0-2517 GCA_040830145.1 Flavobacteriaceae bacterium
AGTACAGATTATTTAAGACCCTGTCAATCCCGACAGCCATATGAAGGAAAGATAATGGAATTGGGTGTCGACTTACGGGTCGATATCCATCGACCATTGTTCTATCAGCATGTTGGATTGGGTAGATTTGAATGGCGGGGATTCAGAAATGTAACAATTGAAGAAAAAGTCGTCCAACGTACAAACCAAAGCAGACGAAATGAATTCCGATAGTATCCCTAATACCTCAAAACCGATTGACCGGAAGAAGTTCCTTTTTGACATTGTAATCTACATTTCCATAATGTTTTTGGTCAGGGAAATATACTTTCCGGAACTGGGGTTTCTTACCAATGGAATTTTTTGGACATTGACGACATTGGTAGTGGCAACATGGAGGATGCGGGTGAGAAATGTTACGTGGGGGGAACTGGGCTTATGTAAACCCAAAAGTATCCTGAAAACATTCGGAGTTTCTGTGTTAATTCTTGTGGCCGTAGTGATTGCCATGATTGTATTTGAGATGGTCAAGGATAATTTGCCAATGATGGCGCCCGAAGCCGTATCTGAAGATTCCTCTTCCAGATTTGGAAATTTAAAAGGAAATTGGATGCGTTTGCTATTCATTATGCCCGTGGTATTGTTGGAATCCATGTTGGAAGAACTATTGGATAGGGGTTTTTTAATAAATTGGATTGAACGCCTTTTTTCATCCACGACTTTTGCTACGGCTATTGCGGTCGTTTTACAAGCTGTTATTTTTGGATTTAGGCATTCCTATGACTTTTCCGCGAGATCCCTAAGTGTGGGGATTATTGGTTTGATCATGGGAATAGCATATGTTAAATCAGGACGAAATTTATGGCCATTGATAATAGCACATTGTTTGCTCAACACGATGTCCATGATTGACCGGGTACAGTGAAAAATGACGTACCAACAGTATATGGCCCCCATTATGGCGGATTCAATTGCATATGCACTTATCTGGACTTGTTAAACCAGATAATAAACTGAAAATCAACACCTTCAAAAGGGGCCTATCTGCAATACCCAATAATTTCAATTCGTTGAAGCCTTCTTCTTCCGCAAGTCGGGATTAAAGATGAAGCCCACTTGCAACCGGTTGTATACCGCACTTGAAAACTGGTTTCTCATAAACCCAAGTTGTAGGCTCGAATTTTCAGTTATATGCATTCCAAGGGCCCCATACAAACGATTTTGACCGAAAAGATTGTCCTGTAGGTTGATGAAGAGTTCATCGTAAAAGTTCAGGAAGAACGTTTGGGTCAGGGGTAAGGTCACTTGCAAACGGTACCGGGCACGGTGCTGGGTATCTGTAGTATCGCCAAAATCCAAAAAACGTTGTTCCAAACGATACCGGTGCTCAAAGCCGAGCTCCCATACCTTGTTCTTAAGGATAAATTGCTCAAAGATGCGGTGTTCCTTTGAATTCACCTCGTTTTCGGGCTCGGTGAATGTACCATCTGTGGTGATATGTCCATAGCCTATGGTAGCAATGGCATTGGGATTGATATGGTAGTTGATTCCGGTCCTAAGCAGCAATTGGTTGAAGTTGGATGCCGTTTCCCAATAGCGGAACTGTGCCTCGGTATGAATACTGAACTTTTCACTTACTTTATTGGTTCCAAAGTACATATACCAGCCCCCTAGGTCGCCTTCACCGGGTTGTTGGGCATATACATGAAAGGTGGTCAACACCAAAAAGAGAAAGTGCAGTAGGGTAGTCTTATTTTTTGTCATCTGTAATTGGGCTGTTGGTTTCCTGCTTCAAATATATGTCCAAAAATTCCAAAATCTTTCCATAGGCCTCCACTTGATTATCCTTTTTGGCAAACCCATGTCCTTCGTCATCAAAAAGCACATATTCCACAGGCACCCCATTCTTTCTGACACTGGCCACAATCTCATCAGATTCCACTTGTAGTACCCTTGGATCTTGTGATCCCTGAAGCACAATTAAGGGCTTGGTGACCTTATTGGCGTGAAACAGTGGGGAAATGGCCTTTAAGCGTACGGAATCAGCTGTATTGGGATTGCCCATTTCCTGATAAAGGGCCTCCTTGAACGATTCCCACCAAGGCGGGATACTGCGCAGGGTCCGGATCCAATTGGTCACTCCAAATATATTGACCCCCACATCAAATTCCTCAGGGGCAAAAGTAAGGGCCGCCATGGTCATATACCCACCATAGGAACCACCGATGATACCAATTTTTTCGGTGTCAATGTCGGACTGTTGCGCCAGCCAGTTCTTTCCTTCCACACAATCCCTCAAATCCTTGTCACCGTGGTTTTGGTCGTCCATTTGATAAAAGGACTTGCCATATCCACTACTGCCTCGGTTGTTTACCGCTAAGATGGCATAGCCATGGTTGACCAAATATTGAATAAGCGGCGAAAAGTTCTGCCGCGATTGGCCCCCGGGACCTCCGTGTACCCAAACGAGGTCCGGCACCTTATTTTCTGGTGAGGCCTGATGGGGCCTGTAATAAATGGCCGGGATTTTAAGTCGAT
>JBFOLQ010000005.1:0-10826 GCA_040830145.1 Flavobacteriaceae bacterium
ACAGAGGAAGATGAAATTAAGGTATGGAATAAAACGGAACCCCTCAAAATAGGTGAGGAAGACGAGACAGAGGATACCGAGGAGTAACAAAACATCAATCAAAAATCACAGAAAACATTCATTATATGAAATATACGTTGACCTTAGTATTGTTGGCCTTGTCATTGGTGGCACAGGCCCAGCAAAAGAAATGGACGCTTGAGGATTGCGTGAATTATGCAGTGGAGAACAACCTGACAGTTCAGCAATTTGAGCTGGACCTTGAGAATGTCAAAATTGATAGGTCAGATGCCTTAGGAGCCTTTTTGCCAAATCTCAATGGGCAGTTCAGTGACTCGGGAAATACTGGTTTTTCCATTAACCCTACCAATAATGATCCAACCAATCAAACAACCACTACCCTTACAGGAGGTATCAGTTCAAGTGTTACGTTATTCGATGGACTACGGAACATTCATAACTTGAATAGGGCCAAATTAGCGGCCATTGCAAACCAATACCGGTTAGATGATCTTAAGGATGATATTCGCTTAAATGTAGCCAATGCATATTTGCAGGTATTGTCCAACAAAGAATCCCTAAAGGTATCAAGGGCGCAGTATAAAGTGACAGAACAGGATATGATGCGAACCAAGGAATTGGTTGAATCTGGGGTGTCGCCTAAAGGGGACCTTCTTGAGATTGAGGCCACTGCGGCCAATCAGGAACAGCAAATTGTCAATGGGGAGAGCTTGGTGTTGATTTCCCTTGTGAATTTGGCGCAATTGCTACAAATTACTGATTACACCAATTTTGATATTGCCGATGAGGCTTTTGGGATACCCCCATCAGAAATATTGGACAAAACACCCAAAGAAATCTTTGACAAAGCCTTGACTTTTAGAAATGACATTAGATTCTCCCAATCCAATGTGGACATAGCCGAAAAGGATTTACAGATAGCAAAGGGAGCCACCTATCCGACCTTATCTGGTTTTGTGAATTATGGTACTAGATATTCTGACGCCACTTCAATTCCCAATAGTGATGGGGTGTTTTATACACCTAACTTTAAAGATCAGCTATGGATATTTGATGGTATTTCCTATGGTGCCCAGATTAATGTGCCGGTTTTTAATGGGTGGGCCACACGTAATGGGATTAAGCGCTCACAAATCAATTTGGAAAAGGCTAAATTGCAGTTTGAGCAGGACAAATTGGCCTTGGAAACTGATATTCAACAGGCATATGTTGATGTAAGGACCTTTCATAAGGCGTACCAAGCGGCAGAAAAGACCTTAGAGGCCCGTAAGACCGCTTTTGATTATGCGAAGGAACGCTTTGATGTGGGTTTGATGAATGCCTTTGATTATGGACAGGCCCAAGCTAGAGTTGATGATGCCCAAGCCAATGTAGTGCGTACCAAATACGACTATATCTTTAGACTAAAGATTTTGGAATTCTACTTCGGTATTCCCATCAGCTTGGATTGATAAGCACTATTCTTTCGGAAAGAAGCAAAGAAAAGACCTGTCCGGTTTCAAAACCAGACAGGTCTTTTTACTTTTGCCACATGGCCATTATCCTAAACCTAGAGACAGCCACTACCAATTGCTCCGTAAGTTTGGCCCGGGATGGGGAGCTAGTGGCCATACGGGAACACGACGACCGTAATTATTCCCATGCCGAAAAGCTTCACGTGTTTATTGATGAGGTAGTGCAAGAGGCCGGATTTACATATGATATGCTGAATGCCATAGCAGTGAGCAAAGGCCCTGGTTCCTATACAGGGCTTCGCATAGGGGTGTCGGCAGCCAAGGGGCTCTGTTTTGTATTGGATATTCCCTTAGTTTCCGTTGCCACTTTAAAAAGTATGGCCCATCAGGTTTCACTTGCTTCAGACGATATTATTGTTCCCATGCTCGACGCACGTCGTATGGAAGTGTATTCCTGTGTATTTGATCATCTCTATGGGGAAATACGGGAAACAAGGGCAGAAGTGGTGAATGGGGAATCTTTTGGGGACTTTTTAAAGGAGAGCGGGCATGTTCATCTAGTGGGCAGTGGTGCTGAAAAGTGCCGACAGGTCTTGGATGATGCCCGGTTTTTGTTCAATACTTCCTTAATCCCCTCTGCACGGGAAATGGCGTTATTGTCCTACCAGAAATACAGCGATGGCCAATTTGTGGATGTTGCATATTTTGAACCCTACTACCTAAAGGATTTCATTGTTCAGAAAAAAGGGAAATAAGCGGTTCCAAATTCACGAACGCGTCTCGTATTGCAACACTGGGTCCACGTAATGGGAAAAGATGAAATAGGACCTCAAAAGATAAAGGTGCAGTGGGTTTTGAATTCAAGGCGGATTTTACTTTACAATCCCCAAATGTGAAAGTGCCTTATGCGTAATGTCCTTCCTGATTACAGGAAACAAATCCATATTGAATTGTTCCTTTGGTTCTATGTTGGTGGCAAAAAAGTACACGTTGCCCTTTGCCTCAACATAGCCAACGAACCAACCGTTGTTGTTCCCATTTCTGATGGACCAGCCAGTTTTACCACTTAATCGATACTGACCATCTTCTTCCAATACCATTACCCTTTTCATAATGTTTCTGGTACGGTCAGTGATGGGCAGTTGGGATTCGTGAAACCTTCTTAGAAACGCTATCTGTCCATATTGATCGATGCGCGAGTTTCCTTCCAACCAAAAAACATCTATGTTGCTCGCATCTACCGTCATCTTTCCATAATCCAATGTATCCAGGTATAATCTCATTCTTTCAGGCCCAATTTTTCTAGCAATTTCCTGATAACAGGGAACACAGGAAAAGTGGAAAGCTTTGGTAAGGGTAAGATCTTGCTCCCAGATATCCATCGCCCTTTTCTCTCCGTCCCATGTAAAAATGGTACTGTCATTTTTGACGATTCCGGTTTCAAGAGCAATGATTGAGTTGGTTATTTTGAAGGTGGAAGCAGGGAGATATCCCTTTTTTGCCCATTTAAAATCATTTGAATAGTATTTGTCTTCCTGGGGATCATAGATGAGAATGGCCCCGGTTACTTTTGCGGAGTCAATAATGTTCTGGAATGCCGGTGTTATGATTTCCTGTGGTGGGGCCGCTTCTTTTCTTGGGACGTTTGCCTTTTGTTTTTCGGTACATGAGACTAACAGAAATGCCCATAAAATGACATGCAATACCTTCGCATTGGTTCTTGATTCTGGGAACTGGGGTATTTTGATTCCACACTGTTTTCTTGTATCCAAAACGTTTCGTTTCATGTTCTGGTCCCAATTACAATCGATCAATGGCCTCTTTGGCGGATGTGACAGGCAATTTACAGGCTCCTTCGATACAGACGTATACCAAGGTTTCATTTTCACTGAAACGATTTTTGAGCAACTCTATGGTGCCGTCTGCGGGACTTCCAACCAAGATACTGTTGGGGAGATAGTGGGATGCGATTTCCCGCCCCATTTTCTTATAATCTTCCCCTAAGATGGCCACTTCGTAAAAATCGAGGTTCTCATAGAGCACCAAATGCAACCAGTTGGCAAAGCTTTGTGCATTTTCGTTGAAATTTCCATGCACATTGCCCAACATTTGATGGGCCATGGCACCATAGCCATCATCTGGAAAAAGCTTGTGGAACTTGAGTAGATTTTTGGCCATAATGGAGTTGGAGGCCGAAATTACATTGTCGTTGATTTCAATGGTTCTTCTGATGAGGGAGTTGTCTTGGTCCGAAGTAAAATAACACATGCCATTTTCGGTATTTCTGAAATGTTCCATTGTGTAGTTGAGCAATTCCTTGGCTTGATACAGCCACTGATCGTCAAAGGTCACTTCATAAAGGGCTAAAAAAGCCTCGATCACAATCGCATAATCTTCCAAGAATCCGTTGATGGTACTTTTACCTTCCTTATGGTTTCTATACAGGCCACCATCCTTTTTGATCATTTCCCTTTTTATGAATTCAGCGTTTTTAAGGGCCAACATTAGGTAGTCCCTATCACCCAGATATCTATGGGCATCCACCAGCCCCTTGAGCATCAATCCGTTCCATGATGTCAGGATTTTGTCATCCAATCGGGGTTTGGGTCGTTTTTCCCGCTCTTTCTTTAATAGGGCCAATAACTGGTCCATTTTTTTCTCCAAGGTATCTTCCGAGATGGAATGTTTTTTGGCAATTCCACTATGTGAGCCGTCCCTTATGAGTACATAGTTTCCCTCTTCCCACAGACCATACCCATTGACGTTAAAATAGTCTCCGAAGATTTCAAAGTCGTCCCCCAGAAGCCGTTGTAGTTCTTCCTTGGTCCAAACATAGAACGCCCCCTCCTCCAATTCACCATTTTCATGGAGACTATCGGCATCCAAGGAGGAGTAAAAACCACCATCTTCATGGGTCAATTCCTCTAAGACAAATGCAATGGTCCGGCGTGCTACCTTTTCATAAAGAGGATTTTTGGTCACGGCATGGGCCTGCGCATAGAGACTCACCAGTTGTCCATTGTCATACAGCATTTTTTCAAAATGGGGCACATGCCATTTGGCATCTACCGAGTAGCGGGCAAACCCACCCCCGACATGGTCATGGATACCCCCATAGGCCATTTTTGTAAGGGTGTTCTCCACATGTTCCAATATTTTTTTATCGTTTTGTGAAGTGCCATAGTGCAACAAAAAGTCAAGGTTGTTGGGCATCATGAATTTAGGGGCACGGTTATACCCACCCATATCGGAATCAAAATAGGAAGACCAATGATTCACTGCGGCGCGTAGTTCCTCCATTGAAAAACCAGCGGCCCCGGTATTGTTCTCTACAAGATTGATTGCATGGATGCCTTTTTCCAGGTCACTTGCATACTCAATGATCTTTTCAGGGTCTTTTTGGTACAGTTCAATCAAACGGGTAAGTGATTTTGACCAACTGTCCTTGGGGAGATAGGTCGCGCCCCAAAATGGTCTTCCGTCGGGAAGGGCCACAATGTTTAACGGCCATCCCCCATTCCCGGTAAGCATTTGAAGGGCATCCATATAGATTTGATCCACATCTGGGCGTTCTTCCCTATCAATTTTGATGTTGATGAAGTTACTGTTCATCATTTGCGCCACCTGTTCATCCTCAAAACATTCCTCTTCCATGACATGGCACCAATGACAGGCGGCATATCCAATGCTGATAAGCAAAAGCTTATTCTCCTCTTTGGCCCGTTGTAATACTTCGGGCCGCCAAGCTTCCCAATTTACGGGATTATGTGCATGCTGTAGGAGATATGGGCTTGTTTCGTGGATGAGGGCATTGGTGTATTTATGGTCCATTTTTTCCTTCTTTTGGGCACAAGCACTTAAAAAGACCAAGACAATTAGATATAAAATACGTTTCTTTCTCATTTGGATCTGCCGTCATAAAAAAGCGCCCATAGGGCGCATAGTGTAAATTGGGCCTATTGTCAAAAACACCTATCCTATAGACTCAATTCAGATAGGGCCTTAAAAGTTAAAATGTTATTTTACTTCAAAGGTGATTTTTACGTTGACCCTAAATTCGGTGACCTTATCGTCCTTTACAATGGCACTTTGATCTTGTATATAAACCGAACGGATATTTTTAACACTTTTGGCCGCTTGGGCAACAGCTCTTTTCGTGGCATCTTCCCAACTTTTGTCGGAGTTGGACAGCACCTCTATTACTTTTAGTACAGACATGATATATTGGAAATTTTAAATTTCCATAAAGGTAACAAATACCGTGGCAACTTAAAAATCAGCCGTTAATGGCGACCACATTTTGCACTTTGTCGCCCATCATGTTTTGGAGCATGGTCTCAATACCGTTTTTAAGGGTAAAGGTAGAGGAAGGGCAACCACTACAGGCCCCTTGCAGTATCACGTTCACCGTTTTACTATTTTCATCATAGGATTTAAAAAGGATATTTCCCCCATCACTTGCCACGGCGGGTTTTACATATTCTTCCAAAATGGCGATGATTTCTTCGGAGGTGCTGTCCAAAACTTCCGTACTTTCATTTTCCGCAAGGCCATTACGTGCTGACTTCGAAGCCAATTGTGCCGAGACAACGTCCCTTCCTTCCGCTAAGAAATTACGTATCATCTCTCGGAGCTCCATTCCAATGTCCTCCCATTCCGCGACATCGTACTTCATGACGGAAATATGGTGGTCGTCAAAAAAAACCTCTTTTACAAAAGGGAACATAAAAAGCTGGGTGGCCAATTCAGAGTCCTTGGCCTCGTCAATATTCCTGAACTCATGGCTTTGGGCCACTATTTTTTTATTGGCCACAAACTTCATGACCGTAGGATTGGGGGTGGCTTCAGCATAGACCGTAACGGGAAGTTTTCCATCCAAGGGTGCTTCGTTCACAATGGGCTCCCCCGCATTAAGATATTCCACAAGATTTTGCGCCACCTCATCCTGTACATCCTTCCATTCCACTATATCATAGCGTTCAAGGCCTATGAAATTGCCTGAGATGTACACGGTCTTGATAAACGGAAGGTGAAAAAGTTGCTGGGCCAAGGGGGAATCCTTGGCCTCATCTATGTTGTTGTACTCATAGTTTTTATTCCTTACCAGGATATGATTGGTCTCAAACTTTAAAATGGTAGGGTTATTGGTGGGTGAAACTGTTATATTGTACTCTTTCATGGGGATAGTTCATAATTTGTACAAAAATACGACCAAATTCCGGGGTATACCATACATACGAATGATGCTTTTCACCCGTTATACTATATATTTGACCTGTCAACCACGCCCTGATCCCGAATGAAGAATAGGCTGTTTTCCCTTTTACTTTTATCGCTTTTTGGATGGAGTGTCCATTCTCAGGAGGGAATACCTGTCTATTTTGATTATCTGAGTGATAACTATTATCTGGTATACCCTTCCATGGCCGGTATAAGCCAAGGGGGAAAGATAAGGGCCACGGCGCGTATGCAGTGGTTTGATGTGGATGATGCCCCCAATTTACAGACCTTGAATGCCCATTTTAGATTGGGTGAGGGACCAAGTGGTGTAGGAGGAATCGTTTTTAATGATGCCAATGGATATCATTCGCAAACAGGCCTTAAATTGACCTATGCACACCATCTAAGGATGGGAAGTGGGGACTTACGGGCCCTAAACCAACTTTCCTTTGGGTTGAGTGGAACCCTTTTACAGAGTAGCTTGGACGAAACTGAGTTCCGTTCCGTGGACCAAGATCCTGCCATTGTGGGATCCAAGATCAGTGCCTCGTATTTTAATGTTGATATAGGAATGTCCTATAACCTTATGGAGTTTTATGTCCATGCGGCAGTGTTAAATGCGCTGGCCAGTGAACGGAGCCTTTATTATCGGGATCGGGATGACAATCCTTCCCAACCCGTTGTTGACAATCTCAGGAGATACCTGATTTCGGCCGGATACATTTTTGGAAGAAAATCGTTGCAGTTTGAACCTTCCGTCTTTTTTCAGATGACAGATTTTACCAAGGAGAAATCATTGGACATCAATGCAAAGGTCTATAAGGATGTTGATTTTGGACGTGTTTGGGGGGGCATATCCTATCGCCGAAGTTTTGATGGGGCCCTGTACCAGACCAGTAGCTCATTTGGCGAGCAGCACCTGCAATTGATTACCCCTATTGTTGGGGCCAACATCAAGAATTTTATGGTGTCTTACAATTACTCGTATCAGATGGGCGATATCCGTTATGGTAGTGGTGGCTTTCACCAGATTACACTCGGGTATGATTTTGGGCAAGGTGAGCGCCGTTATGACTGTTATTGTCCTGCTGCCAATTAGTAGTACTCCTTGGATTCCCCGATGTAACGGTACAAAAGAAAATAAACCTATGGAAGAATGGGGGATATGATTTTTTGGGGGATTTGGGCGATTGGGGGTGCGCCCGGGGAACATCAAAACTGACGTCCCATTCAATGCGCATTATTCATTGTTGTCATCTTCAAATTTAGTGTCGGCCATGCGGGTTCTTTTATCCTGTTCCAGATGGTTGAACCCTTTGTCCAACATACCTTTGGTGTCATCAAAAACCATATGGGATTGCTTGACCAAATTCTGTATCCCTTCATAGGATTCAAAACGATTGTTTTTGATGGATAGGATTCTAAGGCTGGCCAGATTTTCCAGTTCCATGGGCAACGATCCGCTTAACCTGTTGTTGGCCAATACCAGCTTTTGGAGATTGACCAAGTTTCCTATTTCCTTCGGGATGGAACCTTCCAGCCCATTTTCAAAAAGGCCCAATACTTCAAGTTTTGTCAATTGGCCTATGGAATTGGGAATCATGCCAATGAAATTATTGCCAGATAAGTTCAAGATTCTCAGGTTCTTCAACCTACCAAGGCTGGGCGGGATGTGTCCACCAAGAAAATTATTGTATAAGGACATTTCCTCTAGTTTACTGAGATTGCCAACGGTTATGGGAATGCCTCCCCTTATTCTGTTTATCTCGAGCTTAAGCACCCTTAATCTTTTAAGTTTGGTAATTTCCTTGGGTAACTGTCCGGCTATGGTATTGAAAGCCAAGTTTAAATGGGTCAAATGTTTCAGACGGCTCAAATCTTTGGGCAGTACACCGCGAAGATTGTTTCGAAAGAGGTTGATCTCAACGACATGTTTGTTCTTTATTGTAACTCCTTTCCATGTTGAAATGGGATCATTGAGGTTCCAGGAATCCGTCCAGTGATCCCCACGGGTACTCTCGTATAAGGCTATTAGGGCTTTTCGTTCGTTGATGGGGACTTCCGTTTGGGTAAAGGCTATACTTGTTGTGGAAAAAGTAATAACAAATAATATTTTATAAATCATTTCCTACTTATTATGTTGTTTTTACGTATAAAATAAAAACATAAATAACTTATATACAAGTAATTGAGGGGTGTAGGCTGTGATTTGTTGTGAATTTGTAAAAAAGTGTGGTCTGAAGGGGATTCGTATGGGTGAACTGAGGATTTTGGAAAATAATCAGTTGGTTATGAGATAATTGTGGTACGGGTCGCTTTTTTTATGTTAATTGGAAAGTTTTGGTGCGTGGCAAAAGCTTGGGAAAAAGGTAACTAGTTGGTCTCTATGGATGCCCATCCAAAAAAAACGTATCGTTCCAAACCAGTATTGGAACGATACGTTATATGGGACGTACAATGGTCAATCCCATTTATAGTTCTTTTGGGCCGCTTGATTTTTAATGGCCTGTATCATGGCATTTTCAAGTTCCCCCTTTGCACCTTCTTTTTGGTGCTGGGCTATATAGACCTCTCGTTTGGCATTTAATTCGTGGATTTCCTTTTGGATTTTGGTACGCTCCCTTTTCTTTTCGGTTACGTATTTCTTGATTTCTTCCCTTGATTTTCCCTTTAACTCTGGGGATACATCGTTCAACGCAATTTCTTCCAGGACTTCCTCGTCTTCCTCCATGGCATCCACGAGGTCCCATTTGGAGTTTTTGTACATATTTGAACTTTTACTTACGGCCCTTTTTATGGCCACTCCTTCATGAAGCGCTACGGCATTGTTGTCCTGTACTTCCTGGGCCACTATTTTCTGGTTTCCGTAGGCACCGTAGGCCACATAGGTGTCATTGAGTTGTGAATTCAGCCTCATGATCATATCATCATAGGGAGTGACGATATGTACTATTTCACGATTGTGGTCTATGGCCATGTATTCACCACCCGTCAGTTCAGCACCAGCCTTCCATTGGGTACGGATGCCTTGTTGAAAGTTACCGCAAAAAATAGTGTTGACCACAACATCCTTTTCCTTGGCCTGTTCGGCGGCATCCTCAAAATGAAGCTTTCCTTGGGTAAAGGGCTCGTTTCCTGCAATGAATATCAATTTTAGATCATTGCGGCTTTTGCCCCAGTCCAATTGCCGAAGTGAGGTATGTATCACTTCCCCACAGTATTCCTCTCCTCCATTGGTGGAAAGGGAAAATAGCTTTTCTGATATTTCATCCAGATCATCACTGAAATTAAGTACCTGCTGAATATATCCTTCCCGTGCCGCCAAGCCATCATTGCCATATTGATAAAGTGCAATTTGAAGGCTGGGCCTGGCATCATTGCCACAGCGGGCATGACTGAATTCGTTCACAATATCCCATAATTGGGATTTTGCCTGGTTGATCAGCCCATCCATACTATTGCTAGTGTCAAGAAGTAGGGCGATTTTGACAGTGCTTTCCCGAATGGGTAGGGGGTCTATTTCCTTAAATTCGGTTGAAAGGGCCAAGGTCTTCGATTCACGGCTTATTTCTTTGCATCCATAGGCCTGGGTAAGGGTCAAACTTAGAAGGGCCAAGGCCAAAGGTTTTACGACATACTTTTTCATGGGTCTGTTTTTTTATGATTGTTCTGTAAAACTAAGTGCAACTTTTTTCAAAAAAAATGAAGAGTAAGGCAAATGGCGGTTTGGGTGAGGAAAGTGGTATAGTGAATGAGCAAACGCTGAAAATAGGGCTCCAAAACCCTAAAAATGGGAAAGATGTGGTTTTTTAATGCCGTTGAAATGGACTAAGTTTACACTATGAACAATAAAAAGTAACACATGAAACGAGCATTGATAATTTTTTTAATTCATGTGTTAAAAGTTAATTACTAAAATTTAAATCTGTGAAAAAGATAGTTTTCCTATTGGTTTGTTCGGTAATGGCCACCGGTATGAGAGGCCAGACCAAGAACTTTATTGACCAGCCGTACCTAGAGACCTCTGCGAGGGTTGATACACTTGTGACCCCCGATATCATTTACCTTCATATCCTGATTAGGGAACAAGATGAAAAAGGGAGGGTGTCCGTGGAGGAAATGGAAAATAAA
>JBFOLQ010000006.1:0-6112 GCA_040830145.1 Flavobacteriaceae bacterium
AACAAATTGGAGGGGGCACCCCCCCCTTGAGCTTACCCAAAAAATTGGTGACGGTTTTATCCGGGAAAACAAACATTTGGCCCTAAGGGTCCCCTCTGCCATCGTTGTTGGGGAATATAATTATTTAATCAACCCACTCCACACGGACTTCAACAAGGTCACTATCGTACAAACAGAGCTTTTCGGTTTTGACCAACGCTTGTTTAACCCGAACCAAGGATAGGAACCGGCAATCTCTCGGAGAATCCATCCCATCAGCATTTCGCCCAAAGATGGCTTTCTATCGACGAAGTACAATAACAATGTTTAATTAACGTAATGGTTTAATAAAATTTACATTAACTTTACATTAAATTAACATTGCGACGCTATGAAAATTCAAGATTTTCTATTCAAGATTGTATACCACTTCCGTATACGCTACCTCAATCTATGGAGAAGTCTAAAAGAATTCGGTCTTAAATACCGGACATCCTATAACCAGCTTATGAGTCTTTAAGTTTTAAACTTTAAAGGCAGATAAACCACTTTTTTAGTATCAAAAAAATCCTCTTCGAAGTAATCGGCCAGAGGATACAACCGTACATTGGTATAAGCTTGAAGTTCCTGAGAAAGATCTCCTCCCTTTAAATACAATATCCCATTGCGCAGTTCGTGCTGGGACTCCTTTTTGATACGTCTCCTGACCCAACCCACGAAGGTCGGCATGGATGTTACCGCCCGACTCACTATAAAATCAAAATGACCCTTTACCGCCTCTGCCCTACCGTGGAAGGTCACTACATTTGTAAGCCCCAGTTCACGAGCCACCTCTTCCACCACCTTTATTTTCTTTCCAATGGAGTCAACCAAGGTAAATTGTACTTCCGGGAAAAAAATCGCCAAGGGAATACCTGGAAAGCCTCCTCCCGTACCTACGTCCAACACCTCTGATCCAGGGCGAAAATGGCATACTTTGGCAATCGCCAGTGAATGAAGTACATGTCTTAGATATAATTCCCCTATGTCCTTTCGGGATATTACATTAATTTTTTGGTTCCAGTTCCCATACAATGGGACAAGCTGTGCAAATTGTTTTTTTTGAACCTCAGAAAGTTCCGGAAAGTATTTAAAAATGAGGTCTGCCTTCATAAAATATGGTCAACTTCAAACAAGTTATGCATTTCAAAAATACCATTTTAAGACTTTAAAATTTCTCCAATCACCAAAGAGTCTTAACTTGTACCCGCTAAGCAAAAATACCATTGATTTAAAATAGTATCCATGGAAAAATCCACTATAAGGTTTCCCCGAAAAGACCCCTCAAATTTCTTTAAAACCTTAAACAAGCGTGTCAATGACTATTTCAGGGAAAATAGTCTAAAAAAGACGGGCAACTGGAGGCTACATCTAAAAGCGGTCGTAATGTTCACCCTTTTCCTAGCACCTTATTTTTTGATTTTGACCCTTAATCTTCCCAACTGGGCCTATCTCTTGCTCACCATGGTCATGGGGGTGGGCATGGCAGGAGTGGGCATGAATGTAATGCACGATGGCAACCATGGCTCCTACTCCCAAAAAAAATGGGTCAATAAGATTATGGGCAGTAGCATATATATTTTGGCCGGCAATGTATATAATTGGCAAGTACAACACAACGTATTGCACCATACCTATACCAATATCCATGAACATGATGAGGATATGGAAGCGGGGCGTATCTTACGGTTTTCCAAGCATGCCAAATGGAAAAGGCACCATAAATTTCAACATTACTACAGTATCTTTTTGTACGGCTTGCTTACCTTTAATTGGGCCTTGACCACTGATTTCAAACAGATGTATCGCTACACTAGAAGAAAGCTATCCTATGGAAAGTTTCCCAATCCTGCTGTGAATTGGACCACCCTGGTCATCACTAAGGTCATTTATATAACCATATGGATTGTGATTCCCCTCATTTTTGTTAATGTCGCTTGGTGGAAAGTATTGTTGGGCTTTTTTGTGATGCACTATGTAGCCGGGGTTATATTAAGTGTGGTATTTCAATTGGCACATATCATTGATGAAGCACAAACCCCTCTTCCAGATGAGGCAGGGAATATGAAAAATACATGGGCAATCCACCAATTGTTCACTACTGTGAACTTTGGTACCTCCAATAAATTGGTCAACTGGTTTACCGGAGGGCTCAACCATCAAGTAGAGCATCATATATTTCCACACATCAGCCATATCCATTACACAAAAATCAGCAAAATTGTGAAACAGACGGCCAAGGAATTTAATTTGCCCTATCACGAATATGAAACTACCCGAAAAGCCATAATTTCGCATTTTAAACATTTAAAGGAGTTGGGCAAACAACCCACTTTGGCATATTGAAAATAGGTTAGCGAAGCCGCTTTACAATCAATTTTACACCTAGATGAGCAACAACCCATTATCCGAAAGGATTACGGCCATGTCCACCTCAGCCACCTTGGCTATGGCCGCGAAGGCCCGTGAATTAAGAACCCAAGGGAAAGACATTATTGGTCTTAGCCTTGGCGAGCCCGATTTCAACATTCCCGATTTTATCAAGGAAGCTGCAAAAAAGGCCATAGATGATAATTACAGTAGCTATACCCCGGTTGATGGATATGCCGACCTAAAGCAGGCCATTGCCAAAAAGTTCCAAAGGGATAACGGATTGGCATATGGTTTAGACCAAATTGTCGTGTCAACAGGCGCCAAACAGTCATTGGCCAATGTGGCCATGTGCATGCTCAATAAGGGGGACGAAGTCATACTTCCGGCACCCTATTGGGTAAGTTATAGGGATATAGTTAAATTGGCCGAGGGCGTACCCGTAGAAGTCCCTACCAGCATTGGAACCGATTTTAAAATGACCCCATCCCAGCTGGAGGCCGCCATTACCCCCAAAACCAAGATGCTTTGGTTCAGTTCCCCATGTAACCCCAGTGGATCGGTCTACAGCAAGGAAGAACTGGAAGGCCTGGCTGCAGTGCTTCGTAAACATCCTGAGATTTATGTGGTCTCTGATGAAATCTACGAACATATCAACTTTAGGGATGGCCATGTGAGCATAGCTGGCATTCAGGGCATGTATGAACGTACCATTACCGTGAACGGAGTGTCCAAAGCTTTTGCCATGACGGGTTGGCGTATAGGCTACATAGGGGCTCCGGCATGGCTTGCCAAGGCCTGGACCAAATTCCAAGGGCAAAATACGAGTGGGGCCAATGCCATTGGGCAACGGGCCACTATTGCCGCATTGGAAGCCCCGGTGTCAAAAATTCAGTTCATGATTGACGAATTTAAGAATCGCCGTGACCTCATTCTCCAACTTTTGGGAGAAATTCCCGGATTCAGCCTCAATGTACCGGAAGGTGCTTTTTATATCTTTCCAGACATTTCCAGCTTTTTTGGCAAAACCCTCAATGGAACCTTGATAAATGATGCTTCAGATTTTGCCATGTACCTTATGGAGCAAGCCAATGTGGCCACGGTCACAGGAGCAGCCTTTGGGGCCCCGAACTGTATACGAATTTCCTATGCGGCCTCAGAAAAGGAAATCAGGGAAGCCGTTGGGCGGATTAAGGAAGTTGTGTAAGCCCTTATGCTATTTTTACCCTATGAAAGGATAGTATATGAATCAAGACTTTCCCAAAAGGAAATCATTCAGGAACTTAAAAAGCATGTTGGGCCAAAAGATCCCGTTAAATGGGGAAGTCTACGAAAAACCCAATTTGATTTTAAATACAATGGGATAGTTAATCCAAACCAATTTCAAATTGTTCGTAACATTTCGTATAGAAATTCTTTTCTGCCAAGAATTGAAGGAGTTATTAAAAAGGGGGAAAGAAACAAAATAGCCATAGAAATAATAATGCGGTTACACCCCTTTGTTCTGATTTTCATGGCAATATGGCTAAGTGGTATCTTTTTTGCTTCGGTCGCCACTATATTTCAGGCCATCAAAAATCCGCAACAACAAAGTTTTTTTACCCTTATTCCATTGGGAATGTTGGTAATGGGATACGGTATGGTCTTGGGGGGATTTAAATATGAAAGTAAAAAATCAAGGGAGTTTTTTTCCGGAATATTTGAAAAGTAACCAACCCACGTAATCTATTTACCATGGGTCAAAGGCCCATGTAATATGTTAAGTCCTTTTCCAAAAGTAGGGCGTTAGCAGAATCAGTACCGTAAACAGTTCCAAACGTCCGGCCAACATCAGAAAGCCACACCACCATTTTCCCAGGTCGGGCAACCCATAAAAGTTACTCATGTGGTTCAAGGAACCCAAAGCAGGCCCCACGTTGCCCAGGGATGAGGCTGCCCCTCCTATTGCAGATTCAAAATCAAGGCCCAGGGCTCCCAATACCAAGGCCCCAATGATAAAGAGCAAC
The DNA here is from genome assembly GCA_040830145.1 of Flavobacteriaceae bacterium. GTDB lineage: Bacteria > Bacteroidota > Bacteroidia > Flavobacteriales > Flavobacteriaceae > JBFOLQ01. The sequence goes on from JBFOLQ010000006.1 coordinate 4,395, forward strand.
ATATAGAGGACAAAAAAGCCTATTATATTATAAACGATATGTTCGTTTACCGTTTTACTATTGTACCGAACCGGAATAATGGCATGGGGATGCAGGGTACGACTAAACTCCAACAATCCATTTTTGATAATAAGTAAGTGCCGCATTACCTTAATGCCCCCTGCTGTTGATCCGGCCGACCCCCCAAGAAAAAAGAGTCCGAAGAAAAACACGGTCAAAAAAGGCGTCCATGCCGTAAAATCTGCCGAAACAAAACCTGTGGTGGTAACTACCGCCACCACTGAAAACAATGCATGCCGAAAGGCGCTTTCTCCCTCTCCCAATACCATTGGATGAAAATCAGATTCAGGTACATGTGCCTTAAAATACACCACCAGGGCGGCCAGAATAGCAAACAACAAGATGAAAATACCATAAAACCTAAACTCTTCATCATGCAGTATTCGCTGTACCTTTCCCTTGAACACAAAGTAACTCAACACAAAATTGGTCCCTGCCAAAAACATAAAGAAAATAACGATGTATTGAATCAATGGTTGGTCATTCCAATATGCCAAACTCGCATTTTTTGTTGAAAATCCACCAGTTGAAAGTGTCGATAACGCATGATTGACTGCATCAAAAAATGTCATGCCCGCCAACTTCAGCAACAACGTCTCGGCCACAGTATAACCAACATAAATATACCAAAGGCGCTTGGCCGTATCCGTAATGCGGGGATGCAATTTATCCGTATTGGGTCCCGGTGCCTCTGCGGCGAACAATTGCATACCCCCTATCCCCAACAATGGCAAAATGGCAATGGCCAACACTATGATTCCCATGCCACCAATCCAATGGGTCAAGCTACGCCAAAAAAGGATGCCCTCAGGAAGTGCTTCAATGTCGTCCAAGATGGAGGCTCCGGTGGTGGTATATCCAGAAATAGTCTCAAAAAAAGCATTGGTGATGGTAGGGATAGCCCCAGAAAACAGGTATGGAAGCATCCCTGAAATGGACATCACGACCCAACCCAAGGTTACAATGAGATACCCCTCCTTTGCCTTGACTTCCTTTTTGTGTCCCCGGGTAGAGACCATGGCCATACTACCGGTAAGGATGGCCACCAATGAGGCCAATACAATGTCGAGGGTCGCCCCATCTGCATATATGAGGCTAATAAGGGCCGCCAAGAGCATAAAACCACCATTGAAAATCAATAGCAGCCCCATTAAATGGACAATTATTTTAGTATTAAGCGGCATCTCTATAGAAAAAGTCGTTCTATTTTAGGTATTTCATCAGGTAGGCAGCAGACCACCACACGGTCACCGGACTGAATCAAAAATCCCCCCAAGGCAATAATTCCCTTTCCATCCCGCACCACACCACCAATAGTGGCCGATTTTGGAAAATTTAATTCCCTAATGGGTTTCTCCGTTACCTTGGAACCGGGCTTCACCACAAATTCCAAAATTTCCGCATTTAAATTGTTCAAACGCATAAGGGCCACGACCTCTCCTTTTCTGATATGCCTGAAAATATGGTTGGCCGCCAAAAGCTTTTTATTGATGAGGGTATCAATACCAATGGAATGGGAAAGTTGAAAATAATCCATATTTTCAACGAGGGCTATGGTCTTCTTAATATACCTTGACTTGGCCACAAGGCACGACATGATATTGGTTTCCGAATTACCGGTTACGGCAATGAAGGCATCCATGGACTCCAAGCTTTCC
>JBFOLQ010000007.1:0-5232 GCA_040830145.1 Flavobacteriaceae bacterium
TAATCAAATAGGGATTAAGGAAATACTGGTCAGTCAATCTGTCTTGATGTATCTAGTAGCTCTTTTTTTCATTTATCTTTTTTATAAAAGATATAAAGACATCTCTGTACTTGATAATACCAAATCACTGATGTCCAAAATCATTCGGACAAGAAAAACGGTCAAAAGTTATATAGTCTTTTCATTAGGAATGGTTGTTCTAACCATCGCCATAGTTTTGGCTGGCATCTACTTGGATAATAATTTTGCAAATCATATGATGGGGCTCTCCCAAAACAACACAAATTTGGCACCTGAGGATATTAAAAGAGCTGTTATGGTAACTGTTGCCGGAATTGGATTGTTCTTGACCCTATTGTTTGGAGGGTTCTATTATTTAATTTATGGACTTCTGCTTCGTAAACTCAAAAAGAATTATCGCGAGCTCAAAAAATTGGAAGTCTAGCCCTTCACAGGGTTTGAATCCTCCCCATAAGAACGTTCATCAGGGGTATTGGGCCGCCATCTCCGCTGTTGGTTCTCTTTTTCGTACGCGGCCAGTTCTTTCTGGGGAATCACCTTTAGAAAAGAAGGGTGTTGTTCGATGGCATATTCCAGTTTCTCTATGATGGCGTCAGTAGATTCATTTTCGTAGTCAATCTCCAAGGGTTCCTTTACGATCATCGATTGTAAAATGCCTTTTTTCTTAATCCTAATGCCCTTCTTATCAAAAGAACGTCTAAAGCCATCAATGACCACGGGAACCACTAGGGGTTTATACTTTTTAATGATGTGGGCCGTACCCTTTCGCAAAGGCTTCCACGGTGTGGTAGTCCCCTGAGGAAAAGTAATTACCCAGCCATCCTTCAATGCCGTACCAATATTGGATATATCGCTCATCTTTACCTGCCTGTTTACATTCTGGCCATTGGCACGCCAGGTACGTTCCACACTAATGGAACCCGCATAGGCCAATAATTTGGTGAACAGACTCTTTTTCATGGTCTCCTTGGCCGCGATATAATAGATATTGAGTTTGGGCTGCCACACGTACCCTACGTTCTTTATGGTATTCTCCCTTCCATGCAAACTGGCATTGAATACATGGAACATGGCCACCACATCGGCAAAATACGTCTGGTGATTGCTCACAAAAAGTACATTTTTATCCGGGAGTCCGCGTATCACATCGGATCCTTCTATCTCTAAGGTATTAAAGCCTTTATACCTTTGGTGGGTAGCGACCCCCATGATACGGATGAGCCATTTTTTTAAAAAGAGAACATGCCCAAATGGGTTTTCTTTAAACAATGCCATCCTACGAAATTACAAAAAGCCCTGCACAATTGGCCTTATCAAGGTTCTAATCTCACTTAACATCATGGCCGTTGCCCCCCATACGACGTGTCCGTTCAATTTAAAGGCGGGCACTTGAAAAGTGATGGCATAGGAAGTTTGGACCCTCTCCTCGAAAATATTGGAATCATCCATTACCGCTTGTAATGGCACTTGGATCAAATCGGCCACTTCCGATTCCTGTTTCCTGAATTTCGGAAGATAATCACATAGTCCCATGTACGGCTGTACCAAAAAGTTACTGGGTGCAATATATACCGGGCTCACAGGGCGTATGATATGGATATCCTCGGAAGCCACCCCTACTTCCTCATAGGTTTCTCGAAGAGCGGTCTCCCTCAGGTCCCTGTCTTCCCTTTCCATTTTCCCTCCAGGAAATGCCACTTGGTTGGAATGCACCCCCTCATAGGTCCTCCGCAGGATGAACAGTACGTTTACTTTACCGGCCCCATCCGGATAAAAGAGAGCAAGTACCCCGGCCCTTTTCACCTTTTCTAGTTCATTTTCTGGGGGATAGAGGGTATGTTCCCGCCCTGCAGGCACCATCTTGAGCTGGGCCTCAGCACCTGGTAGTGGGGTTTTTTCTATTTTTGGAATCTGTTCACGAAAAAGGGAAAAATCCATGTGGCGAAAAAGCTTCTTTCCAATCACAATATTAGCATTTATTTTGTTGACCGGATGCAGGGAAAAACCAACTCCCGAACCAAGCTCCCCCCTACCCACCGACAAAAAGGATACGGTACAGGCCCTTACCCCCATCATCGAAAAACAAGAGGATGAATTTCGCCTGACCGAAGAAAATGCCATTGACTTTTTCTTTGACTACCAAAAAAATATGAAGGCCGACAAGGTTCGCATTACCACCAAGCTCGGAAGCTTTACGATACAGTTGTACGACAATGTACCCTACCACAAGGCCAATTTTATTTATCTCACAAGACAGGGGTATTTCAATGGAACCCAATTTCACCGTATTGTAAAGAACTTCATTATTCAAGGAGGTAACTCAGATGACACCGAGACGAGCCAAAAAAGAAGAAAGATCGGGAGATATCTGCTCCCACCTGATACGCGAAAGGGCCACAAGCATCACAGGGGTACCATATCCATGCCCAGTAGTGAAATCAACAATCCGCATATGTTGGCCTCTCCCTTTGAGTTTTTTATAGTCGTAAAAAAACCAGGGTCTTATCATTTGGATGGTGGCTATACCCCTTTTGGCAAGGTCATTAAGGGCATGGACGTTGTGGATAAAATCAATGCCGTTCCCGTAGGAAAGGGTGATTGGCCCCAAGTAAACGTTTATATTGAAAAGGCAGAGGTAATCCAGTAGTGGATAGTACACCATAGGCCGCCATTAGTGAACAGTGGGGAAATCCCCCGTTGACCATATGTTATGCCACAGTACTTTCAATGGAAACTCCGAACCTAGACGCTGGATACTAGACGTAAGATATAAGACAACAAAACCGGTATATCCTCTACTTTCTATTCTCTAGTCTCTTGGTTCTTGTCTCTTCTTTCCCCATGTTCATCCCCTTTTGTGACGGTTTTTTTGTGCCGTAATGGAGGTTTCAATTATTTCGTCTTCGGGTAGATACTGGGCAATGATATCTTGAACCGTACAGCCAATAACCGAACGACAATAACAATCAGTATACCCATTACATAGGCGTAGGCTTCGGAGATGGGCAATTGCCGCAGTAAAAAATAACCGACCCCACCCAAAATACAGGCCGTAGCATAAATCTCCTTTCTGAAAATTACGGGAATTTCATTGCAAAGGATATCGCGGGTGACCCCACCAAAGCTCGCGGTTATCATTCCCAAAATGATACACATGATGGGTAAAAGCCCCGCATCAAGCCCCTTTTCAATACCCACCATGGTATATAGTCCAATTCCAATGGTATCAAACAAGAAGAGGGAAGTTCGAAGGTATTTCAATTGGTTCCTGAAAATCATGGCAAAGAGGGCCGCCCCCAGAATGACCAGTACATAGGTCAGTTCCTGCATCCATGCCACGGGAACATTTCCAATCAAAAGATCTCGCAATGTACCACCCCCAATGGCCGTAACAAAGGCAATAATGACCACTCCCAAAAAATCGAGTTTTTTATCCATGGCTACCAGAACCCCGGAAATGGCAAAGGCAATTGTGCCCAAGATATCAATGGCATAAAAGAACATTATACCTGCTGTGTATAAAAGTTGAAGTCCTTGATGACAACATCCACAAATTCCATGGGTTTCATATCCGTGGTTATCTTGGTCACTTCCTTGATTCTATCGCTCAAGGAAAGAATCACATTATGGTCCCCATTACGCCTAGCGCGGTCATACAGTTCCTTAATGGTTCGCATCTCTCCATCCCCAAAAATGGTCACTTGCGAAAACTTGGGCACATAGTCTTGGGGCAACTCTCTCAGTAAGGTATCCTTCAATGAGACCTTTCTCTTTTCAGTAATGACCGTGGTACCCGCAGCCATATCCCCCACACGTTGCCCATTGCCCCGTATCAAAATTGTCAGTACGGCCACCCCACCCGAACTCAAAGCGATATCAATGATCCTTAGGATCCAACGGATAAAATAACTGGAAAAATTAGGTTTGGAACCATCCAATTTCACCACACGGATCTTCATTAGGTTCTTGCCTATGGTCTGTCCGTCCATCAATGTTTCCAACAGCACATAATATAGAAATGCAGGGAGTCCCAGTACCATATAAAGGGCCCACATATCACTAAAATCAAGTTCAAGTGATAGCAACAAAAGAAATACCAAGATGGTATAGGCGACAATGATAACGCTATCGATGATATAGGCCAACATCCTATCCCCCAAGTGGGCGGCGTATTGGGTAATCCCAATATTTTGAGCGGTTTCAATTTGAAATTGTTCCATATTTTACTTTCTTTGGGCATCTGTCCTAAAGTACCCATACCCTATGCGCGAAGCCGCTTTTGTAAAACAAAATAAAGACAAATGGGTAACTTTTGAAAACGCCTTGTCAAACAGAACGCAACTGGGGCCCGACCTATTGTCCAATCTCTACATTGAAGTGACCGACCATTTGGGATACGCCAAAACCTTTTACCCCGGGAGCAATACGGAGCGTTATCTGAATTCCCTGGCCTCCCAGGCGCATCAAAAAATATACAAGACCAAGAGAGAGGGCAAAAATCGGATATGGGAATTTTGGAAAACGGAATTCCCCGCCATGTTCCATAGATATCATCGTGAGTTATTGATTTCCTTTTTGGTGTTTTCCTTTTTCGTATTGGTCGGGGCTTTTTCCACTGCCAATGAGGGTGACTTTGTACGCTCCATATTGGGCGATGCCTACGTCAACATGACCTTGGAAAATATTGGAAAAGGTGACCCCATGGCCGTTTACAAACAAATGGGGGAGTTCAATATGTTCCTCGGCATTACCATCAACAATATACGGGTCGCCCTATTTGCCTTTGCCCTAGGTATCTTTTTAGGGATTGGGACCTTGGTCATCCTGATGCACAATGGCATAATGTTGGGTAGCTTTCAATACTTCTTTTACGATCAGGGGCTGCTTTGGGAGTCGGCACGAACCATTTGGATCCATGGCACCATTGAAATATCGGTCATCATCATTGCCGGATGTGCAGGGTTGGTATTGGCCAACGGCCTATTGTTCCCTGGCACCTATTCCCGGATGGAATCGTTTAAAAGAGGCGTAAAGGATGGACTCAAGATTATGCTCAGTACCGTTCCCTTCTTCATCATGGCCGGATTTTTAGAGGGTTTTGTGACCCGTCATACCGAAATGCCGGATGTGTTGGCCATCCTTATTATTTCGGGTTCACTTTTTTTAATTTTATGGTACTATATATTCTATCCGATCAAACTCAAAAAAAGA
>JBFOLQ010000008.1:0-4629 GCA_040830145.1 Flavobacteriaceae bacterium
CCGGACCACAATGAGGGGAACGACTTCAACTTTGATGGAGTACCTGACTGGACGTACACAGGTACTGACACAGATGGTGACGGTCTTGACGATGGGTACGAGGGCAGTGATGTGAACGACGGTTTTGACGTGAACGATGAGATCGACGACCCTGCCAATGACCTTCCCGACACGGACGGTACCGAGGACGTAAACTATCGCGACATTGATGACGATGGCGATGGGATCGATACGATCGATGAGGACGCCGATGGAGATGGCGACCCTACCAATGATGACACTGATGGTGATGGCACGCCCGATTACCTGGACCCTTCAGATGATCGCCCCGAAGAAAATAAAATTGAAGTAAACCAAATGGTGACCCCCAATAGTGATGGAATGAATGATTTTCTCTTCATCCGGAATGTTGACAAAGCTTTGAACAATTCATTGCATATATTCAATAGATGGGGAGTGGCTGTGTATGAAGGGAATGACTATAACAACGTGAACAATGTCTTTGACGGAAGGTCACGTGGAAGATCTACAGTCAGTGTAGAGGATTACTTGCCTTCAGGGGTTTACTATTACATCTTCTCATATCAGGATGAGGAATCAGGTAGAAGGGTTACAGACAGTGATTATTTTTACCTAAGTAATGAGTAATTAATTTGCTTTTACCACATGACACTATCCAGAAAGGTTTTCTTTTCAACATTTTTTACGGTTTTGGCCTCCATGGGGGTGGCCAATGCGCAGCAAGATGCCCAATACACGCAGTACATGTACAATACCATGAGCGTCAACCCGGGTTATGCCGGCTCTAGGGGACAGTTCAGTGCAGCCGCACTTTACCGCGCCCAATGGGTTGGCTTGGATGGGGCTCCTGAGACATTTACCGTTAACCTGCATTCTCCCATTCGGAATAGTCGGGTGGGGTATGGGATATCCTTGGTCAATGACAATATAGGTGATGGAGTGGTCCAAGAAACGTCATTGGATGCATTGGTTTCCTATACCATTGATGTTTCCTTGGAGGGAAAGCTGTCCTTTGGCCTAAAGGCCAGTGGCAATTTTTTTAGCCTGGATTATATGGGATTGAGAAACTTTGATGTTGAGCCCGTATCAACGGATAATATAGAAAATGAGTTTTCGCCTAATTTTGGTTTGGGGCTTTATTACCACACCAAAAAGTTTTATGCGGGAATTTCAGCTCCCAATCTTTTGGAGACCGAACATTTTGATAATTCCCAACGCGATGCCAATGCCATCGAGTTTGTCTCTAAGGAGCGAATCAATTTTTATTTGATTACGGGCTATGTCTTTGACTTGAATGGAAATCTCAAATTCAAGCCCGCTGTACTGTCCAAGGTAGTCAGTGGCGCTCCCTTACAGCTTGATATTTCGGCCAATTTTATGTTCAATGATAAATTTACCCTTGGGGCGGCTTACCGATGGGATGCTGCTGTGAGTGCCATGGCCGGGTTTTATATTACCGATCAGTTTATGTTGGGATTGGCCTATGATAGAGAGGTTACCGAACTGGGCGGTACCCAGTTTAATGACGGCTCCTTTGAGTTGTTCGCTAGGTTCGATTTGATAAAGTCGTATAAGAACTTGGTATCTCCACGTTTCTTTTAAAAATCTGGATATGCTTAAAAAGATAAGTCTATTTGTTGGTTTCTTTTGCCTCTTCCTAAATCCATTCTTTGCACAGGAAAGGTATTTGGCCAAAGGCGATAAAAAGTACGATAATTACTCTTTCAGTCCTGCCATCGATATTTATAAAAAAGTGATGGACAAAGGATATGTTTCGGCAGATTTGCTCCAAAAATTGGGAAATGCGTACTATTTCAATGCCAATTATCCCGAGGCTGCTGAGTCCTATAAAATGCTGATCGATCAATATGGGTCAGATGCTGCACCGGAATATTACTTCAGGTATGCACAGTGTTTAAAATCCTTGGGCGATTATGGAACCTCCAAGGAAGTGATGGATGCATTTGCGAATCTGACGGCCAATGATCGTAGGGCGGTGGCTTTTGCGGGAGAGGTTGATTATATGGCTGAAATCGAAGAAAATTCAGGGAGGTACAAAATAAATGACTTTGAGTATAACTCACCTTATTCTGATTTTGCCCCGGCCTTTTATAAAGAAGGACTTATTTTCTCATCGGATAGGGATACGGGCAACTTTGCCAGATACCGACATACATGGAACCAAAAGGATTTTCTGGACCTGTATAAAGTGGATGCTGACTCCAATTCCATTGGACATGTTGAAAAACTTCAAGAAATGGTCAACACAAGATTGCATGAGTCCACTTCTGCATTGTCACCTGACGGAAAAACATTGTATTTCACAAGAAATAACTATAACGATGGTAAACATGTGAAGGACGGAGAGGGAATGGTGCGACTTCGCATATTTAAAGCCGTATGGTCAGACGCCGACAATGAATTCACTGAATTGGTTGACTTACCTTTTAATAGCGATTCGTATTCTGTGGCACATCCGGCCCTGAGTGCGGATGGAAAAACCCTTTACTTTGCGTCTGACATGCCTGGGACCCTTGGTGCTTCTGACATATTTAAGGTCAGGGTGAACAACGACGGGACCTATTCTACTCCAGAGAATTTGGGCAGTTCAATAAATACGGAAGCACGTGAGACCTTTCCGTATGTAACCAGTGAGAATGTTTTATACTTTTCTTCGGATGGACATCCCGGACTAGGTGGTTTGGATGTTTTTGCCACCAACATAGCCTATGATAAGTTTGATGGTAAGGTCCTGAATGTCGGTAAGCCCGTAAACGGTAAGATGGATGATTTTACCTTCATTTTTGATGAGGGCACAAGAGAGGGATATTTTGCGTCCAATAGGGCCGATGGCGTTGGGTCGGATGATATCTACGGTTTTGTTGAAACAGAACGGTTAAAGTTTGTATGTGAGCAGAAGATTACGGGGACGGTTAGGGATAAAATCAGTAATGAACCCCTTATTGGTGCTTCTGTTAAGATAATTGATGAAAATAACAAGGAACTTACATCGGTAATAACCAACACAGAGGGGAAATATGAACTGATGTTGGATTGTAACCAAGGGAATTTTGTAAGGGCACTGATGAACGGTTATGTGCCTTCAGAGGAATACTTACCTACATCGGATGGGAAGCCCAGGACCATGGACTTCTATTTGGAGAGGGAAAAGGTAACTGCTGGGTATGGAGATGATTTGGCCAAATTACTGCAATTGAGTACTATATACTTTGATTTTGACAAATACAACATCCGAAAGGATTCTGAGATTGAAGTAGAGAAGGTCATTGCCGCCATGGAGAAATATCCAAGTCTAAAGATCAAGGTAAATTCCCATACAGATAGCCGAGGAAGGGATGAATATAATATGTGGCTTTCCAAAAAACGGGCCGAATCAACGGTCAATTATATGATTGCCAAAGGAATTTCCGCGGACCGATTGATGAGTGAGGGCTTTGGCGAATCAAAATTGGTCAACAGATGTGAAAATGGGGTCAAATGTTCTGATGTGGAACATGAAATGAACCGAAGGTCTGAATTCATAATACTAGAATAGATAAACCGCATATCGAGGTTTTGTAAAGGGAGGCTGTTACAGCCTCCCTTTTTTAGTTGTCGTATCCGGTATTCTGCTGAACCATAAATACTTAAATAAACTTACTTCCATAGGTTCAGATTGTTGTTTTAACAATCCCATGACCCATAAAATTTCTTAAGGGGTTTCATTTTTAAAACCTACCGTCTTATGGGGATAATAGAAGAAAAGTGTTAGAGCACTTTGAGCTATAAACCTCATTTTTCTGGCCTTATACACTATTAATACGGGGTTACACAACAATTATTTTCCTAGCAATAGGCTACGGCTAATTTTGTATGGTGTTATAATATCATTGAACTATCTCGAGGGTATGAAGATGCAGAAGACCCTGGAATACAATAAAAAGAAAGTTTGAATAACCGAGCAAGTAAAAGTAAAGCGTTCATCATGAGGAAAAGGATAGTTTTTATCATTTCAATGTTCATGTCAACATGGGTATTTTCCCAGACTACGGTGACCTTGGAAGATCAGTGCAATTGTGAAGTATTGAGTGGTACTGATGTGTCAGCGGCAGGTTCTGTGACCCCGACGGGTGCAGATACAGGGGATATTTATGTCAATACCGGCACCGGAACCATATATTTTTGGGATGGTGACTCTTGGGAATTGACTTCGGGTACCGATGTCGATACACAAATAGCTGATTTTACCCTGGTTGACACCAATAGTGATACAACAGATGATACCCTTAGGTTGACTGATGACAATGGGGGGCAATGGGATGTTGCCCTATCGGATTTGGCAAACTTAATTGATACGGATGATCAAAATGCGGCCGAAGTAGCATATGATAATAGTGGTTCAGGACTTACCGCCACAAGTGTTCAGGATGCCATTGATGAAATCAACGCAGCGGCCGATAATGTTAGTTTGATAGACAATGGAGATGGTACCTATCTATTTACGGACGCTTCCGGAGGTACTGTGACCATTAGCGATACAAGCATTTCTACCTTAGCGGACAATGGGGATGGCACCTATACCTATACCAATGAGTCAGGTGATGCCAA
>JBFOLQ010000009.1:0-4596 GCA_040830145.1 Flavobacteriaceae bacterium
AATTGAAATACAACAATCAATAGGGCCACGGAGATAAGGTTTAAGAAGATTCCTGCACGGGCCATTTGGTGTACCCTGATGTGGCCGCTGGCAAATACGATGGCATTGGGCGGAGTGGCCATGGGAAGCATAAAGGCACAACTACTGGCCATGGTCACGGGAATCAATAAATAAAGGATAGGGATATTGAGCCCAATGGCAATTCCTGCTACCACGGGAGCCAATACGGCGACCAAGGCCACATTGCTCATAAGCTCCGTCATAAATAGCATTAACAATATCAGCAAGGATGCAGTGACGAGTACGCTGATATTGCTTTCGGCAATGGAATGGGCCACCAGATCTACAATACCGCTCACCGACATACCCTTGGCCAGGGCCAATCCGCCTCCAAATAGAATCAGGATGCCCCATGCCAATTTTGAGGTATCCTTCCAATCAATAATAAAATCCCCCTTCCTAAGATTATAGGGTACGGCAAAAAAGGCGATGGCCGCAAAAATGCTGATGGCAGTGTCGGTCAGGCCCAAGTCGGGGAAGAGGGTATTGATCAAGGTTCTAAAAATCCAAAGGAAAACCGTTATGCCGAAGATGACCAACACCATTTTTTCCTTTCCCGAGGTTGGCCCCAGCTTTTTGAGCTCATCGTGAATGACCTTTTTGGAGGCATTGAACTTCAATTGTCCGCTTGGAAACATCCATTTTACCAGAACCAAATAGGTAATGCCTATGAGGATGATGGAAAAGGGAAGTCCCAGGAGCATCCATTTCAGGAATGATATCTGAATGTTGTACTCATTCTCCAATAATCCGATCAAGACCGAATTGGGAGGGGTGCCAATGACCGTGGCAATGCCACCGGCATTGGCTGAAAAGGCTATGCCCAACATGGTACTCAGGGCAAAATTACGGTCTCCCTTGGTAAAACCATCCTCATCATGGATCAACAAATTAATGACGGAAAGTGCTATGGGAAGCATGACCACGGTACTGGCCGTGTTGCTGATCCACATGCTAAGGCTGGCAGTGGCTATCATAAAGCCCAATACCACTTTATTGGGCGTAGTGCCCGTTAATCGTATTATGTTAAGGGCGATGCGTTTGTGCAAATTCACTTTTTCCAAGGCCAAGGCCATGACGAACCCCCCAAAGAACAGGAATACGATGGGACTGCCATAATTGGCCCCAACATCGGCTATGGGGAGTATTTTCAAGAGGGGAAATAGCAATAACGGCAACAGGGCCGTCACGGAAATGGAGACGGCTTCGGTGACCCACCATATAAGCATCCATATGGCCACGGCAATAACAGCATCCCCCTTTTCGGAAATCAATTCAAAAGGTAAATTGATGAGGGCCAGAAAGGCCAATGGTCCCATAATGAGTCCTAGAATAGTTGATTTTCCCATTTCGATGTTGAGATATGAAGTCTAAGAGCCTGTTTAAGATTTTGTCAATTATTTTCTAACGCCCCTTTTTGGGCTCCACGCACCAGCTGGCCCCTCCTTCAAAGACCAAACCATTCGCCTTTTCTTTCGGTCCTGTTAAAATTTTGAACCGTAGCTATACTTCGGTTACGCTCAGCACAGGCGGCTATGCTTAAAAATTTCGCCTCATCCTACACCAAATGGCCTATAACAATTCTAATCACAAAACCTTAAACAGGCTCTAAATATAGGGCCTGTGCACAACACAAAAAAACCTTCCTTAAAGAAGGAAGGTTTTCAAGCAAATAAAACTCAACTAACCTAGAACAGGAACTATAAGCTAAATCGCAACCGGGCGAACAAAAATCTTCCGTTGTACCCAAATTGGGATGTTCTTCTGGAAAATACGAATTGGTCTCCTGCAGTTCCTCCCTCACGATTTAAATCAGGGTATATATCAAAGAGATTGTTGGCCCCAACTGTAAGCGCAAGATTCTTAGAAAAAGTTTTTGTTATGGCGAGATCTGTCACCAATTTACCTCCGTAAATAGCGTCTTCACTGACGGTTGTTCCCTCAACGCGAGCATCCCCATTAAAATCATCTGGATCAGTTACTTCACCGAAGAAGACATTTCTTAAAAGAAAATCCCATGAGTTCCAAGAGACCATATTGGTTAGATTCAATTTTGTGCGTGGTTGGGCCAATGTCAAAAAGGCCTCCTCTTGTCCATCAAAAAAAGAACCACTCAACCCGGCATTGGCAATGAGTTCGGGCACGAAAATGTCTTGAACCTCTGTTTTGTTAAATGTGGCTGAAAAGTCATTTTTGAGGATAGCATCACCCCAGTTGGTTTTATGCGATAATACAACATCAAGCCCTGTTGATTTTGTATCGATTGCATTTATGAAAAAGCGGGCGCTCGTAGCTCCAGCTGCATTAAATATGGCCGTAAGTTCGGGATCACCACCATTGCCAAAGCTTCCACTATATACAATACGGTCATCAATGGTTATCAAGTAACCATCCACAGTGAGGGTCAGTTCACCGAGACTGGCTGTTAAGCCAGCACTAAAACTGTTTGATGTCTCTTCTTTTAATTTATCAATGCCAATAAGGCTAGCTGCTCTACTATCATTGGTAAAGGTTCCTTGTTCAAAAGGTTCATTGTCCACAAATACGGTACTGGTCCTACTGAAAAATTGCTGGTGTAGGGAAGGGGCCCTAAAACCAGAATTACTTGCTGCCCTCAAGGCAACATTATCTGATACTTTTAGCCTTGTTGCCAGCTTATAGTTGAAGGTGCTTCCAAAATCAGAATAGTTTTCGTATCTGCCTGCCAAACTGACGAGCCAGTTTTCAGTGAAATCAGCTTCAAAATCGGCATATAGTGAAATATTGTTTCTGAATTTTTCAGTAGCATTTCCTGGGTCATATCCCCGAAAAACTTGGGAACCACCACCTAAGACTGCCCCTGTAAAATTATTGCGTACCAATAGTTCATTAGGGGTAACGCTCGTAACCGGATTCCCATTGATATCATAACTGGTGTAAGAGGCTTCTTCTCCTGCTATTATTTCATACTTTTCGACTTTGTATTCTGCGCCAAAGGCCGCGTTGAGTCCATTAAAAATGTCATCATAGAACCTGTTAAAGTCTAAATTGGTGGTATTTTGACTAAAGGCTAATCCCCCAGCATCAAAGGTACGGGGCGTCGCGACGCCTAGGGTCCCATTGCTTGAATTGCCCACGGTAATGTCAAAGGAGTTTTTTCCGTACGTGTTTGAGAAATCAACATTCCATTCATTGATTTTTCCCCTGATGCCGATAGCTATGGATTGGTCTAAGATATCAGTTCCAATATTAGGTAAAAATCCATTTGGGAAAGCTGGGGTATTGGCTCGGCCATCGCTCTGGGCAGGTCGCCGATAAAATCCGGAAGCGAGACCTTGTCGATAACTTAGTCCCCCAAAACTGTAAATCTCGGTAGTTTCCGAAACAGGGATTGACATATTGGCAAAAAACTTACCTTCCCTTAATCTGGAAGTCCCTACTTTAAATCTAAAATCCTTTCTAGTGAGTCCCCGTGCCGTAAGTTCATCCTCATCTGCATCAAATCCCAATAAATCCCTTAATGTGGCCGCATCATTTTCATCATCAAGGTTCAATCCACTAATTTGGTCCTTGACAGCTTGTCCCAGATAATTTATACCCTGAGCCGCATCGGCATAATCTTGTAAGGACATGTCAGTAACATTACCACCATTAGCTGCAAATACACGTTCTGCACCATGGAATCCCTTGAAAATATCTCCTGAATAATCCTTATTTCTCAAAGCAGGTTCCCGGGTAGACAATGATCCTGTAAACTTGATATACCCCCTATCTCCTATGGGAAGTCCATAATTGGCATCCAATTGAAATTTTTCTCCATCACTGCCCCCGTCAAATTGATTGCCATTTTTACTGAAATTGGCTCCTGAAGTAAGGGAAAGATCTAATTCTTTTGTCGATTTTTTAAGCACGATGTTAATGACACCGGCAATGGCATCGGAACCATATTGGGCAGCGGCACCATCTCTTAATACTTCTATTCTTTGAATGGCAGCGGCGGGAATGGCATTCATATCAGTTCCTACGCTACCGGCCCCCACAGTTCCATTAACATTGATTATGGCAGTGGTATGCCTTCTCTTTCCATTGATGAGCACCAACACCTGATCGGGTCCAAGTCCTCTTAACGAAGCGGGGTCAATATGGTCCGTCCCGTCTGAGACTGTCTGCGATTGGGAAGTAAAGGAAGGAGCCACATAGTTCAAGATTTGGTTTACGCTGACTTGGGGCCCCTGATTGGCAATGGTGGCCACATCAATAACATCCACTGGCACGGCGGTATCAGTGGATGTTCTATTGGGGTTTCTGGATCCCACAACGATTACGTCCTCCAATAGGGCAGCATCTTCCGCCAAAACAATATCAAACTGTGATTGCCCATTAGCGGTCACTTCCTTGGTCTTGAAACCGATATATGAAATGACCAAAACGGCATTTTCATCACTGAGTTCCAAAGTAAAATTGCCATCAAAGTCTGTTTGGGTACCGAGGGTGGAACCCTTTACCAAGATGTTGGCCCCGGCCAGGGGATTGCCTTGGCTATCCTTTACAGAACCC
>JBFOLQ010000010.1:0-7860 GCA_040830145.1 Flavobacteriaceae bacterium
ATTGATGCTGTTGAGCACGAAGCGTATGAAGCCGGGTATTTTGTAGGGGGAAAGGGGGCCATGTTCGATTTTCCAGATAATACAGCGATTCAACACCTTATCCGTCAATATTATCAATCCAACAAAGTTATTGGAGCGGTTTGCCATGGACCTGCCGCGCTTGTCAATGTAACCTTGGACAATGACCGGCCTCTTTTGGAAAATAAGAATGTAAGTGGATTTACAAATAAAGAAGAACTATTTTTAATCGCGAAGGCCAAATCAATTTTTCCTTTTCTCTTACAGGATAAATTGATGTCCCAAGGAGCTAATTTTAATGAGGGGGCCATGTATTTGGAAAAAATCAGCCACGATAAAAACCTAATTACGGGACAAAACCCATGGTCTGTTTGGGCAGTGGCGGAAACTATGGTTGAACAAATGGGGTATGTTCCAAAACACAGGGAAATTACGGATGAAGAAAATGCAGAGAAAGTATTGTCCTATTATAACGCCCATGGAAAATCAAAAGCCAAGGAAATGATTGAAGAGCTGGTTCTGAAGGAGAAAAAGCCCATTAAAAGATTATTGGTGGCAAAACATGCCATTGTCGCCGCCATGAAAGGGGAAATGGGTGTCTTTTTTGATTTATTGGAGTTAACCTCTTTTATAAAGGCACGTAGTGAGTAATAAATAGTTGAAACATATTCATATTTGACAAGAACATCAGATTGGGTTTTTTAGATATATTTCTCATACTAGTAAGCAGTGCAGGTTTTTTGCATGGTATTCTATTGGCCGTTTATCTGTGTTTTTTGAAAAAAAGAAAAACGCTACCGAATATCTTGTTGGCATTGATGCTCACTTTTATGGCCTTCAGAATTGGGAAATCAGTACTACTGGACTTTGGAGACCATTTAGAACCCATATTTATTTTTATCGGTTTAGCATCCCTATTGCTCATAGGGCCCATTCTAAGGTGGTATATTTTGACAATGACCCGGCCTACCGTTAAATGGCTTCCTATTTATTTGTTGGAACTCACCCCGTTCTTTTTGGTTTTGACAATGAGTTTTTTTATAACAAAGAACGGTTATGATACTACTAGCAAACAAGCAATTATCATATTTGGAAGCACCCTTATATTTATTTACCTACACTTTGCCTTCTATATTTTTATTTCGAATAGGACACTGAGGGAAATTAAAAAGGAATACATAACCAATTTGCAGACGAAACATCAAAGAACGGTATTTGAATGGCTGCATATGCTTATTGTCGGTTTTATGGTTATCTGGATATCGTATGTCCTGAATATTATTGAGAATAGAGTCCCCTATATTATTGGTCCCATTATGTATTCCATTGTGGTTTATTTTTTAAGTTATAAGGCATTTCAATTAAAAGTAACGGAATTGGATGGCGGGATATTTAAATCAAATGACAATATCCTCATATTTAAGAAAATAATGAATTTGATTATCAAGGAAGAAATCTACCTTGAGCCCGACATATCCCTTTCCGGTTTGAGTAAAATGATTGGAAGGACCACTCAAAAAACCTCTGAAGTCATCAATCAATATGCCAATCAAAACTTTAACGACTTTATAAACTATTATCGAATTCAAGGGGCGAAAAGAATGCTTTTGGATGGGCAGAATACAAACCTTACCATTGCCTCAATTGCCTTTGATGCTGGTTTTAGCAGTTTATCTTCCTTTAACAGTGCCTTTAAAAAGTTTGAAAAGACAACACCTTCCGCTTTTAAGAAAAGTATGTTATAAAAGATGGGATTACCAGTATTTGGTAACCCATTCAAAGGATGGCCGGTTGGCCATCCCATAGTGGACAATCTATAATTGCAGCTCTTCTCCCGAAGAATCGGTTTCCTCTGAAATATCATCAAAGAAGAGGTCCTTTAACACAAAAGCGGTGATGAGCACAATCCCCAATACAATCACGGCAATGGCGTAAGGTGATTGCAGTAGTTTCAACAGTAATCCCCCAATAAGGGCCAACACGCCCACTACAAGGATAATATTCCATATGATTTGGGTAAATTCCCCTTTCTTGTCACCGCCCCTTTTAAAAAAATAGGCAGCACCTTCCATAATAAACCATGCGATGAAGGCCAGTACGGTGGTCACCTGGAAAAAGGTGGTATAAGGGAAATCCAATATGCGCAATATGCCATAAGAGGTCCAAAAGACCACCAAGGTCATCTTTAAATAATCCACCATGCGTTTCTCCGGTTTTCCATAAAACCGAAGTCCATAGAAAATAGCCAACAAAAAGTAGCCTATAAGCATGATGAGGGAGGCATTGGGCCAATGGGCAATGCGAAACACCAAGCCTGTCAACAGTACGATCAATGACAAGGGTAGTCCATACGATAAGAGCTTCTTTCCTTTCATAACATTGAATTTAAATGACCCTGATGTTCCTTTTAAGACCGTCAATGATCTCAACGATATGAAAAATGGTCTCGCCAAGACATTCCCGTACCATGAAGTCAGGTATCTGTAGGGTTGTAAACCCTTTTTTATACGAATGCATGGCCTCCTCCAATTGTTTAATGGCTTCCTCTTGGGTAAGCAATTGGGGCTGCACCTCAATTTCAATATTGAGCTTCACCCGTGAAACGGCAATGTCTATGGACTTAGATCCATTCCACCATTCCAGCATGGCCTTGACACCGACTTCCCGCAATCCGTAGTACAACTGTACGGCTTCAGGAGGGGTATTGTTTTTTACCCCTATTTTTAGGATTCGGGCATAATGCCGTTCACATAGCTCAACCCCAAAATCAGATAGGGATTTTTGATGTTCGGCCAGACTCAGCGTCGCTTTGCATTCTTTACACTTCATGTAGGTAGGTCAATTGGTAATTTGGGACTACTATAACCCTGCTCTTTAATAAATATTATATACTTTCGACGTATGGTACCCTTCTTTTAGACGAACTGCAAAAAATTAGATGAAATGCACATTTTTAGACTGTTCAGTTGGCAAATAGGGGACGTGAAGGCCCTACTTCAGGGAGGTACCATTGATACTATATAGGATGTTCAAAAAAATAGGACCCGGTGTATTGATTGCCTCAGCCTTTATTGGACCAGGCACGGTCACCGCCTGTACCCTTGCGGGTGCCGGCTTTGGATATGCCCTTCTATGGGCCATGTTACTCTCCATTTTGGCCACCATGGTACTACAGGAAATGTCGGCCCGTTTGGGCATTGTTTCCCAAAAAGGGTTGGCCGATGCGATTACATCAGAAATCAAAAGGCCCTTATGGCGCAATAGTGTCCTAGGGATTACCCTGATGGCCATCGTTGTGGGCAATGCGGCCTATGAATCCGGTAACATCGGTGGGGGCACCTTGGGAATGCAGGCACTTTTTGGGGAAGGGGGAAAAACCGTTTACCCTTTGATTATTGGGGCCATTGCATTTCTATTGCTTTTTTGGGGCAATTATAAATCCCTGGAAAAGATATTCGTATCATTGGTATTGGTGATGAGCCTTTCCTTTATGGTAACGGCTATCTTAACATGGCCAGATATACAAAATGTGCTTAAGGGAATGTTTGTCCCCACCGTGCCCGAGGATAGTATTTTGACCATCATAGCCCTCGTAGGTACTACAGTGGTGCCATATAACTTATTCCTTCATGCCTCCTTGGTAAATGAAAAATGGAAATCCCCCAATAATCTTAGGGATGCCCAACGAGATACCATCTTGGCCATTGGGGTAGGGGGACTGGTCTCTTTATCCATTATCATCTCGGCGGCCCAGATGCAGGGTCGGGAAATAATGAACATCCTTGACCTTGCGGAGGGACTAAGGCCCCTTTATGGGGAGTGGGCCCGGTATTGTATGGGAGTGGGAATGTTGGCAGCAGGCATTACCTCAGCCATTACCGCCCCCCTCGCCGCTGCCTACGTGGCCAATAGTTGTTTTGGCTGGAACGCCGGTCTTAAAGATTTCAGGTTTCGGATGGTGTGGATATTTATCCTAAGTATTGGGGTATGCTTTCTCTATTTTGATATACGACCCATAGAAGTCATTAAGTTTGCCCAAGTGGCCAACGGAATTCTGCTCCCAGTCATCGCCTTTATTTTGCTATGGATGGTGAACAGTCCCCAAATAATGGGAGTCCATAAAAATTCCCTATGGCAGAATGTACTGGGGACCGTCATAACCATGCTGGCCTTGGCATTGGGCTTGAAAAGCATTCTCACGGTCATTGGGCTCCTATAAAAGAAGGAAGGGTCGTAAACACGCAAAAGAGCAACTGTTGAACGTAGGGAAATACATAGAGCGTATTGATTACCATGGAAAGCTATCCGTAGACCATGATTGCCTTCGCCATCTCCATAGGTGCCATGTGATGTCCGTTCCCTTTGAGAATATGGATATCCAATTGCATCGAAAGATTAAATTAGATCCAACAAGTTTGTATGACAAAGTTGTGCTACATAACAGAGGGGGATTTTGTTACGAATTGAATTACCTGTTTTATTCCCTCCTAAATGAAATAGGGTTCAATACTTCGATGATATCCGCAAGAATATTTGAGAATGATTCCTATGGTCCTCCATTTGACCATATGTCCATACTTGTGGAGTTGGACACATATTGGCTGGTGGATGTTGGGTATGGCGATTTATTTATGGAACCCCTCAAAATTTACGCAACAGGCGTTCAAAAAGATAGTTTAAAAAAATATAGGATTGAGCAACTAAATGACGGTACGTTTCTCCTACTGGAATCCTTGGCAGATAAGCAAGAGTATCTAAAGAGGTACATTTTTGAGCTTCAAGCCCGAACCATCGATGAATTCTCGAATCAATGTGAATATAAGCAGTCATCACCCGACTCTTATTTTGTACAAAACACCATTTGTACCATCCCCATGGAACATGGGCGAAAGACAATATTTAATGATTTGTTCAAAATTAGGGACAATGGCAAGGTTAGGGAAGCAAAAATAGGTGGAGCGGACAACCTACTTAGAATCCTCAAAGACGAGTTTAATATAACAATGGATAATAAAGAGTCGTATGCCGTCCAAAGTCACTGAATACCTTCTTGTTCCCATAAGGCCACAAAATAGCATTGCTTAATTTACAGTACCATTTGAAACCAACATATATTGATATCAACTGTGATGCCGGGGAGGGAATCGAAAATGAGGAAGCGCTTTTTCCCCATATTTCCTCTTGCAACATTGCCTGCGGGGGACATGCGGGAGATCGTATGTCCATGGAGCAAACGGTACAATGGGCACAAAGATACCGCGTGCGCATTGGGGCCCACCCTTCCTATCCTGATAAAGTGAATTTTGGGAGAAAATCCCTTTCCATGGACCCCAACGAACTTACGGCTGCATTGACAGGACAGATAAATGGCTTAGAGAATATTATTAAAAATAGGGGAGCGGTCCTACATCATATAAAACCACATGGAGCCCTATACAATGATCTGGCCAAGGATGGGAAATTGGTGGCTACTGTACTAAATGCACTGCTTCCCTATAGGAAAAGCACCTATATTTACGCAGCTTATGGCTCCCTATTTGGAATGAAGGCCATCAATTCGGGATTTAAGGTGAAATGGGAAGCCTTTTTGGATCGAAATTACAATGACGACCTCACCTTGGTGTCCCGCACACACGAAAATGCCCTCATACAACAACCAGAAAAGGTATTTCAACATATGTTGGCCATGTACCACCGTAAAAAGGTGAAGACGGTTACGGGCATGGAAATCGATATGCTTGCCGACACCTATTGCGTACACGGGGACACGCCTGCCGCTTTGCCCATCATGACCTACATGGAAAAAGAACTAAAAAGAAACAACATAACCATTGCCAAGGCATGAAATACCCCTTACACATAAGACCTTTTGGGAGTAGGGCATTGTTACTACAATGGCCCAATAGGGTAGATGAAGCTATTTTGGACGATATCTTGGAATTCCGTCACTTCCTGACCCAGGAGAAATTGCCGAGCAATGAGTGGGAAACCATCCCAGTGTACCATTCCCTAACCTTGGTCAATCGGGTAAGGGATATAGATGCCCCAAAGCTTTTGGAAAAACTCCAGCAATGGTACCGGGATAGTAAGGCAACGTCCGCAAAAAGAAAAAGGTCCACCTGGTTGCTCCCCGTCTGTTATGATTCCTCCTTTGGATTGGATTTGGAAATCGTATGCGACCAAGTACAGCTTTCCAAGGAGCAATTGATCATGGAACATACCAACACCTCCTATCTTGTATACGGAATCGGATTCCTACCCGGGTTTATGTATTTGGGAGGCCTTTCAGAGAAAATAATCGTCCCTAGAAAAAAAGAACCCCGTCTTAAGGTTGAAAAAGGGGCCGTGGGACTGGCTGCGAAGCAAACCGGTATCTATCCCCAACAATCCCCTGGTGGTTGGAATATTATTGGCAATTGCCCCGTGCCCATTTTCAATCCCGAACATACGCCCCCCACTTTTGTGGCTATCGGTGACAGGGTCAAGTTTCATGCGATTTCCAAGGCTGAACATGAACTTATCAAAATTCAAAACCAGGTAGGTATCTATACATTTAAAAAAGAACCTTCGGATGCTTAAGATTTTACATGCCGGCTTTTTTACCACCCTACAGGACTTAGGGCGTTATGGCCATCGGGACAAAGGCGTGCCCATCTCAGGTCCCATGGATGAAATTGCCTTTGGGAATGCCAATGGCCTCCTACAAAACCACCCCAATGCCGCCGTGCTTGAATTTACGATGATCGGACCCACCGTACAATTTGGAGAACCTACCTATTTTACAATCACTGGGGCCCATATGCAGCCGGTCTTGAACCAAACCCCCTTAAAGGGCCATAAGGTATATAAAGCCCAAAAAGATGATGTCCTTACCTTTAAAGGCTTGGTGCAGGGGTATCGGGGATATCTAGCGGTCAAGGGAGGATTTGGGACTCCGGGGGCATTGGGAAGCCAATCACTGTATGGGACGGTAACACAAATAGCGCGATTTCATGAAAATGATGAGATTCCCTATGGGGCCTGTCCCAATCTTTCCCCCTCCCATTTCAATGTGATGCAGGAAAGCCATTTGGAGGAGTCTACCTTACTGGTTTCCAAAGGGCCCGAATACAATCATTTGCACGATAGACAGTTGGAACATCTATTCGCCAAAGACTTTACGGTATCAAAGGATAATGACCGTATGGCCTATCAATTGGGGGAAACCATTCCAGGGCATACAATTTCCATGTTGACCTCGGCCACGCTTCCCGGCACGGTGCAATTGACACCATCAGGCCGAATCATTATCCTAATGAAGGATGGGCAAACCACGGGGGGATATCCAAGGATACTACAGCTTACACAAAGGGCTTTGTCCATCCTGTCCCAAAAAAAAATGGGGGATTCCGTAAACTTTAAATTGGTTTGATTTTTTTCTTCGGAACATTTTTATACATTTGACCCCATGTCAAACAACATCAGCATAGTCAATAGTGTCATTATTGTCCCCCAGACGGGATGATGCAGATGTTCATTGACTAAGGAAGCCTGTATCATCATCTTGATACAGGCTTCTTTTTTTGGGTTGGTTTTAAAGTGAATATGATAAAAAATAACCCTTAAAATGTTGTTTTTCAATAATTTAAATGATTTTTAATGTGATTGGGACTAAATCCGGTCAACTTGTTAAAAAAATAAGGGTTTTCAAAGGTCTATTTTTGAAAACAGGAATATTGGTATAAAACCACGTGAATTTGGAAGTTTTTTTAAATGGAATTGAACAAATACAGTAAAAACGTTACCCAGGACCCAACCCAACCCGCTGCCCAGGCGATGTTGCACGCCATAGGACTGACAGAG
>JBFOLQ010000011.1:0-2341 GCA_040830145.1 Flavobacteriaceae bacterium
GTACCTTGTTGCGTAACGCCATTAGTTCAAGGTCATTTGGCACACGTGACAAGGCCTTATTGGCAAGTCCCATGGCTATGGAATGGTTTCCCGCATACCGTTCGTTATTGATGGCGGCCATCCATGCTTCCCTATTCTTGGGCTCACGGGAGGTAACCTTATTGAATTCACTACGGGCCTTATCGTACATGCCGTCCCAACTATAGGTTTTTCCCAAGAGATTTCGCACATCGGCGTAATTGGGATATTTGGTCAAAATTTGCAATAAGGTATCCCTGGCCCCTTCCCTATTGCCCGTAAAGGCCATATCCCGGGCCTTGAGAAAGGAAACATCGGGGTTGCCCAAATATTCGGTGTTTTGGGCCCAGGCCCAGCTGGTCGCCAAAACAAAAAATACAGGAAGTATGCGCTTTCTCATAACTGGCCAACGGTATTGGTTTCAGACTTCCTTTTTGCTTCTTCCATGACCATATTGAAAATTCTCCGCATCTTCCCATTCAAGGCAGTGGTATCCAATTTTCGTTCCCCGATTAGTTCCAGGGTCTTCTGCCCAGATTCCGTATTCCCGGCCCAAAAACAAACATCCAACATGGCTGAATACGCATCTTGGTAAGTGGGATATTTATGGAGGACACGCTCCAAGACCTCAACCGACTTACCATACTTTTGATCCCAACCATAAATGCGCCCCATGAGAATATCAGTATCAGCATGACGTGGTACCTTACTGAGGATATAACGGCACAGCAATAGGGCTTGATCCCAATCGCGGTCCAATGCCAAGTCACGTGCTACCCCATAGGCACGATCAAAATCATTTCCCGTAAAAACACTCTGGATCCATACCAACTCTTCCTTACTGAACTGATAATCATCAAGTGGAAAAATGGCATTGGGCTTTGGGAGTAGTTTATTATTCCTGACCACATATTTATTTAGGGTCTTAAACTGCCGATAACGCTCCCGTGTCCTTTCCTGAGCCGCCTCTGTGGCAAATTGCATGTTCATTTGGGCGTCCAACCGACGTACACGATTTCTTCTATACAGAAAGTAATGGCCATTCACATATTCCATAAGGGTTTTGTTCGCCCTTATAAGGGGAATCTGGCGTATGCTGTCAAACACACCCCTACTGACCAACCCCCTGCCCAGCCATCCTGATTCCTCTGGAAGCTGTATCGCATAGGAAGTCGCCAGGGTCCCCATGAGGCTTTGTGCCACATCCAGGTGTGAAGCCAAGGTAGGTATCACCTTTGGACTTTTGACCAAATCTCCGGCTACTAAAAGGTGAACACGATAGGCATTCAATGGGTTATCACTGTAAAATTTGCCCAAGTTATGGGTACCCGTAATTAAAAAGAGGGTATTTCGGAACCCTGGTTTTTTCGCATATTCCCTTAAAAGATCGGCTATTGCCGCATCTGCATAAAGGATACTGGCAAATACTTCCTCATTTTTTTCGATGGTCCTTTTATCCTTCTTGGGCAAATCCAGCGTCTTCAATAGATTCCCTACCTTTTTTATATACACATCAATCCCGGGTGGGGAGAATGGTTTTTTGGAGCTCTGGGTAAGAAACACCTCAAACCGAGGTTTATTCGATTTTCTTTCCAAGGCTGCCCATTTCCTAAAAAGCTCCCCATCTGGATACCCCAACGAAATTCCTGCGGCATCCTTAGGCTGTTCCACATAATCGGAGTCGAAATTGGCACGGTCCAACATATAATCAACCCGTTCCTCGAGTAAAAAACGGTCGTATTGATTCAAGGCACTGTTACCACCATAATAAAAGGAAGTAGTGTAACCGTTTTTCTTTAACAGCCCAAAAAGGGTATTTCTGTTTACGGGATTTGGGGCATTCGTAAACCCATTTTCCCCAAACGGCAGTGACCCTACCAATGATGGCAACGCCACATGCCCTTCCATGGAATTCCCCAGAAAATTTTTCCAGTAGAGCGAGGAATCCACCAATTGGGTCAGAAAAGGGGCGAACATATGGTATTTTTTGTCCTTCCCCACAAAGTCATGGCCCAGTCCCTCTACCAGAATTACCACTATATTCGGTTTTTGCGCCATAAGTTGCAGGTGTTGGGTCAAGCCATTTGAATACACCCCCTTGCCCAATAAAGGGTATTCCGCGGTTCCCCCATAAGCATCCGAATCCCATACCCCGTATAGATATTGGGTGACCAGATATTGGGTCTTATTCTCATTCACGGGCTTTTTGATGGATGTTAGGGTCGCCAGGAACAACCCTAGGAGGACAATGGTAAAGGGATACATCCTATTGATCAAGCCATAGGCCTTCAGAATTTTTTTATGGAGGGATTGAAAAAGAAAA
>JBFOLQ010000012.1:0-3136 GCA_040830145.1 Flavobacteriaceae bacterium
CCCGCCTGGATCCAGCACCTACCCTGGGAAATGGAAATAAAAACACAAATAATAACACAGGCCGCAAAAAAAAGGGTGGGGTTAAGAATCTGTACCCAATATTAAATCAGGGCCGGTATAATCCCACTAATGAGCCATTTCCCCGCCAATGCACCTACCATGAGAAGGATAAGTAGGGCCCCAGTGGTACTTTTTACATTTTCGGCCACTTCGGCCAGCATCTGTTTGTACGATACTTTATTGAAGAAGCCCACAACGGCCGCCACGGCTCCCCCCAACAACAAAATAAACTGATTGGATCCGCTGATGGCATCATCCCCAAAGACATATACATTATAGGCCAGCATCGCCACTAGGGCCACAACGGGAAGAAGTGCTTCCCCTATACTGAGTTCCCGATTTTCAATGATATTCTCTTCCTGTCTATAAGGATTGCTCTTTTTGCCCATGCGTTCCGGTTTGCGTACTGCGTAATATTACGTTTTTTAACAAATCCCTGCAAATGTGTTAGGCAATGGTCGCTTCCTCCAGGATTCCCAATTGCAGCATACACGCTTTCATATGTTGATAGGTGCGATCAATGTGTTCGTCCAAGCCAATGGAAAAGCGGATCAAACCATCGGTAAGCCCCATTTCCTCCTGCTCTTCAAGGGGGATTTCGGAAGAGGTGGAAGTGCCTGGTGCACTGAACAATGTTTTATAGAATCCCAGGCTTACGGCCAAATAACCCAATTTACGTTCCTGCATCAGTTCCATAAGGGCATTGGCATTGTCCAGGGAACCAACATCCAATGTCATAAGCCCTCCAAACCCATATTCGTGTGCCATTTGCCGTTTGTACGCGTCATGGGCAGGGTGGGAGGCAAGTCCTGGATATACCACCCTTAATCCATCTTTCTCAAAACGTTCTGCCAAGTACATGGCGTTTTCACTATGTTTCTTCATGCGGATATGTAATGTACGCATGTTCTTTAAAATGGATGCGGCCCTAAGACTGTCCAATGTGCTACCCAAAAGCATGCCCGCCCCGTCGTTCACATCCTTCAAGGCCAAACAAAAATCCTTGCTGCCACAGACTGCACCCGCTACGGCATCACTGGTTCCATTGATGAACTTGGTAAGACTGTGGACCACTATATCTGCCCCCAACTGCGCGGGTCTTATGGCCAAAGGGGAAAAGGTATTGTCCACCACCAAGGGAATCCCATATTTTTTGGCCAATTTGGAAAGGGCCTCAATATCGGCCACCTCCAACAGTGGATTACTGACACTTTCACAGTAGAGCATCTTGGTCTTGGATGTGATGGCATTTTCCACACCTGTTAAAACAGTGATATCCCCAAACGAGACCCCAATATCAAAACGTTTTAGAAAATTCTTGAAGAAGGCATAGGTACCCCCATAAATGGTGCGGCTGCTCACAATATGGTCCTGGGTACCACATAATTGTAAGGTCACGGCCGTGATGCCCCCCATGCCACTGGCTGTCACATTGGCCGTTTCAGTACCTTCTATGGCAGCCAATGCCTCGCCCAAATAGAGGTTACTGGGAGAGGAATGCCTACTATAAAGGTAGCAGCCCTCCGTATTTCCCTCAAAAGTATCGAACATGGTCTTGGCCGATAGAAACGTATAGGTGGATGAATCGGAAATGGAAGGGTTCACCCCTCCGAATTCCCCAAAATATTGTAGGTCCTGTAATTGGTCTGCAGGATTTTTCTCCATGGTAGTTCTAATTTTTAATCATATAAAATTAGACTTAACATGTTATATTATCAATACAAATACAATAAAATAGAAAATTAAACTATTAATTATATAAAATTGCGTTATATTTTCACAATTCAAAGATGGATTAAAAGTTTAATGGATAATTTTTCGGGATGAAATTGGATGAACAGGACATACAATTGTTGCATTTGCTTCAATCAGATTGCAAACAGACCACCAAACAGTACGCCCACGCATTGGGCTTATCGGTAACCGCTGTATACGAACGGATAAAGCGTTTGGAACGTTCAGGAACCATTGAGGGGTATGTGGCCCTCCTCAATAGAAAAAAGGTAGGTCGTGGTTTTATGGTACTATGCCACATACGATTGGCACAACACGCGAAGGAATCCGTAGTGGAATTTGAAAGGGCCGTCAGCAAACTAAGGGAAGTTTCCGAATGCTATCATGTAAGTGGTGATTATGACTATATCCTAAAAATACATGTCCCCGGAATTGAGGCCTACAGGGAATTCATGGTTTCCAAGCTCACTACCATTAGGCATATTGGAAATACACATAGCTCCTTTGTCATAAAGGAAGTAAAATATAGCACCAAGGTGGATTTGGAAGTATAGCCATTTCAACTTTTTGACAGTTGGTGAAATGAATAGTGGCCATTCCACAAACCCATGTATTTCCCCAAAGAAAATAATAGTAATTTTGTAGGCCTAAAACAAACTCTATGAGCACATACGATGTGGCCGTTATCGGCTCGGGCCCGGGGGGCTATGTGGCAGCAATTCGTTGCGCCCAATTGGGCATGAAGACAGCAATCATTGAAAAATATCAGACCCTGGGGGGCACCTGCCTCAATGTGGGCTGCATTCCTTCCAAAGCCCTTTTGGATTCCTCCCATCATTATCACGATGCCGTGGCGCATTTTGAGGAACACGGGATTGAAATTCCGGGTTCGGTGAAAGTGAACCTCAAAAAGATGATTGAACGGAAGCAGGCTGTCGTGGACCAAACGTGTGCAGGAGTGAAGTTTTTGATGGATAAGAACAAAATAGATATATACGAAGGTGTTGGAAGCTTTACGGATGCCACCCATATAAGCATTAAGAAGGGAAGGGCCAAAGCCCAGGTGATAGAGGCAAAGCATACCATTGTCGCCACGGGATCCAAACCGGCCAATCTGCCCTTCATTACCTTGGATAAGGAACGTGTCATTACTTCCACTGAAGCCTTGAAACTAAAGGAAGTGCCCAAGCACCTTATCATTATCGGTGGGGGCGTTATTGGATTGGAGTTGGGCCAAGTATACAAACGGTTGGGGGCTGAGGTCACCGTAGTGGAATATATGGACCGTATCATCCCCACCATGGACGCCGGTCTTTCCAAAGAGCTTACCAAAGTACTCAAG
>JBFOLQ010000013.1:0-3311 GCA_040830145.1 Flavobacteriaceae bacterium
GGGCGCAACGAATGGGAATGATTCTGAAAAAACGAAGATTTGGATTCAGCAATAGGGTTCTGCCTATTCTGCTAAAATAGTTCGGTTAGTTTACGTTAGTTTTGTTTGTTGGAAAAAGGAGGGCGCACTACCCTCCTTTTTCTTTTCCCTGCCAAGTGCACTTCCCTAGCGCACCAATTTTTTATACTTGATTCGTTTCGGCATGATATCGGTACCCAGGCGTTTCTTTTTGTTTTCCTCATAATCGGAAAATGACCCTTCAAAGAAATACACTTGAGAATCGCCCTCAAAGGCTAAAATATGCGTACATATCCTATCCAGGAACCATCGGTCGTGAGAGATAATGACAGCGCAACCCGCAAAATTTTCCAGACCTTCTTCCAAGGCGCGCAACGTGTTTACGTCCAAATCATTGGTAGGCTCGTCAAGCAACAATACATTCCCCTCTTCCTTTAGGGTCATGGCCAAATGAAGGCGGTTTCGTTCCCCCCCTGAAAGCATATTTACTTTTTTGTTCTGCTCACTTCCCGAAAAATTAAACCTACTTAAATAAGCCCTGGAGTTCACCTGCCTGCCCCCCATCATGATCAAATCCTGCCCATCGCTAAAGTTTTCCCAAATGGTTCTTTCTGGATTGATGTTACCATGACTTTGGTCCACATAGGCCAACTTGGCTGTCTCTCCCACCGTAAATGCTCCTTTGTCAGGGGATTCCTCCCCCATGATCATTCGGAATATTGTTGTTTTTCCAGCACCGTTCGGACCTATGATACCTACAATCCCAGCTTGGGGAAGGGTGAAGTTCAAGTCTTCGTATAGTAATTTGTCCCCATAGGCCTTGCTCACGCCTTTGGCTTCTATTACATGGGTTCCCAAACGGGGACCATTGGGAATATAGATTTCCAGTTTTTCCTCTAACTGCCTTTGGTCCTGATTGGCCAATTTGTCGTAGTTCTTCAATCGGGCTTTTTGCTTGGCCTGTCTTCCTTTGGCTCCCTGACGCACCCATTCCAACTCACGTTCCAAGGTCTTTTGACGTTTTGAAGCCTGTTTGGCTTCCTGTGCAAGTCGTTTGGCCTTTTGGTCCAACCAACCAGAATAGTTCCCTTTCCACGGAATACCTTCCCCCCTATCCAATTCCAGAATCCAACCGGCCACATTGTCTAAAAAGTAACGATCGTGGGTCACGGCAATGACAGTGCCCTTATATTGGGCCAAATGGTGTTCCAACCAATGGACGGATTCTGCATCAAGATGGTTGGTAGGCTCGTCAAGAAGCAGTACATCCGGTTGCTGTAAAAGCAGTCTGCACAAGGCGACCCTTCTACGTTCCCCTCCTGAGAGGACAGCAATCTTTTTATCTCCCTCAGGAGTACGCAGGGCATCCATGGCAATCTCCAACTGGGTATCCAATTCCCACGCATTTAGGGCATCAATTTTGTCCTGTAGCTCCGCCTGCTTATCCATGAGCTTTTGCATCTTATCCGCATCCTCATAAACCTCGGGCAGGGCAAACATATCATTGATTTTGTGGTATTCATCGAGTACTGCCACGGTATCAGCAACCCCTTCCTTAACGACGTCCAATACGGTTTTGTCATCATCCAATTGGGGTTCTTGCTCCAAATACCCCACCGTATACCCGGGAGAAAACACCACATCGCCCTGATAGTTTTTATCTACCCCTGCGATGATTTTCAATAAGGTGGATTTACCGGACCCATTTAACCCCAAGATGCCAATTTTGGCACCATAAAAAAAGCTTAGATAGATGTTCTTTATAACAGGGGTATTGGCACTTTTGTAGGTCTTGGTAACCCCGGACATGGAAAAGATGATCTTCTTATCGTCTGACATATGACTGTTCTATGTTTACGGTTGTTTTACGAGTATGGAGAAGACGGTATGTGGGACAGAGTCATACCTACACACGCCCCTTCAAGGCATTGAATACCCAGGCCACGGCAAAAAAACCGACACCTACCGACGCAAATCCCCAACCGGCTACCTCATCATACTTAAAAGCGCCCAAGGCGATCATTCCAAGTCCCACAACAATCATAATCCATGTGGCATAGGCCAGTACCGTATTTTTATTCATCCCCATTCCTTTGATTTTGATATCATCAAATATCGTAAGAACTTGTTTAAAAACCTTATTTATTGGAAACCAATATTTTATTGTTCAAATTCTGTTGTTCTTTAGCGGTGGTTTCACGAGGTTCCCGAATGATATCTATCACTCAAACGGAAAAACAATACCCGTTTGTGAACGAATCTTGTCTAGAATTTCCATAAGGTCCAGGCTGTTTTGATGACTCCATAGATTGCTTTCCATCCGTTGCTGTTTGATACAATGATGTACTTCCATAATTTCATGGCTATACCCCTTACCCAGCGTTGGAAGTTGAAAATGTGTGGTTTCACCATTTTTTTCCAGACTATACCCTTGGGCTTGATGCCAACGTGGATGAAGGTAGAGTGTTCCATCAGTACCACTAATTTCAGCCTTCATTTCTGACTTGGACGTCAGCCCACTATATAATACGGCCTGGGCATTTTCATAGGTTAACAACATGGAGGTTTGTATTTCTACCCCCGTTGTGTGGAACTGGGAGGAAGCCTTGATCTCCTTCGGCATTCCCAATACCAAGTAGGACAGAAATACAGGGTAGATACCAATGTCGAGTAGAGATCCCCCTGCAAGTCCAGGGTTCAGCAAACGACCCTTTCCATCATGATCCAACGCATAGAAAGCGAAATCTGCATGAAGATATTTTATTGCGCCAATGGTCCCTTGATCAATTAGTGATCCCACCTTTTGAATGGCCGGATTGAACCTACTCCAAAGGGCTTCCATTAGGAATACATTGTGCTCTTTGGAGGCCTGTATCATCTGTTCCACTTCCTTTCTGTTGACACCCATGGGTTTTTCGCATAGCACATGTTTTCCATGTTGCATGGCGGTGATGGCCAGTTCGGCGTGGGAGGTATGCGGGGTGGAAATATAGACTACGTCCACTTCTTCACAAGTAAAGAGGTCCCTATAATTATCAAAGGCGTGGGTAACCCCATATGCATCTGCAAATTTCCGGGCTCTTTCCCCTGATCTGGATGCCACGGCCATCAATTGTGCCGATGGCACCAAGTTTAGGTCTGCCACAAAACTATGGGCAATCTTGCCTGGGCCCACAATCCCCCATTTTATATTTGGTTCCATTCGTTTACTGCCTTTTGCCAAATGTAGTTAATTTAACTCCTTATCTTTAAACCCGATTTGAACCTGAGTCTATGAACATCAATTTTAATAA
>JBFOLQ010000014.1:0-5413 GCA_040830145.1 Flavobacteriaceae bacterium
ACAACCTGCCAAGTTATTTTTTACGGTGACCGCAAAAGGATCTCTTGAGAACATAAGGTTAGATAGATCATCGGGGTATCCAAGCATCGATGAGAAGATGTTGGAGCTTCTTCCCCAAGTACCGGGAAAATGGATTCCCGCCCAAAATAGGAATGGGGAGAACGTTGCCCAAGAGTTGGTGGTTTCCTTCGGATTATTGGGATGTTGAACGAGATATGTTCCAAGTTTACAAAAGGCTTTTTCTGTCTGGAAAAGCCTTTTTAAAACCAATTCATAAAATCTTAAACAGGTGCTACGAACTTTTGACACTTTTTTGACACTTTCCAGTGTATATCCCATTAGTTTTGATACAAACGTTATGAAACGCAGCGTATCCATATTTTTCATTCTGTATTCATCAATAGTGACTTGTCAAGACCTTACAGAACCTTCCATTCTATCCGCTAGTGATGATTGGGGGAAAGAAATCATAAAATTCCCTATTGAGTGGGCCCCAAAATTAACACTGAAAGGTTTTGAGGAACTTCGCTTTGCCCCATTTTGGTCCGATCCAAAAAGCGACCAATTCTGGTCTCTGGTAATGGCATGGAAAGTAAAGGCTTCTGGCAAATTGACAACCAAGGCCATAGAAGACAATTTTGAAGCTTATTTTGATGGCCTTATGATACCCAATCACTGGGCGACAACATTTCCTAAGCCTTCGGTGGTATTGGTTCAAAACCCAGAAAGGAACGTACCCCATTCGCTCATAGGCAAACTGAAATTGTTTGACGGCTTTCATACAGGACAACGTATTACTTTAAACGTTCAGGTGGAACAGCATTTCTGTGACACTACCCATACCAGTAACATTATATTTCGGCTTTCACCAAAGTATTTTGAACATGCCATTTGGGATGAACTAAACAATATTGTACGAAAACCAACATCTTGCGAGTGACAAATCCAATTACTGAACTCGTCTTGAGTTGTAGAATTCAAGATGAGTTCAACCATCAAAATAAAAAACGTGATCCTAAAACTTATTAATTTCAAATATTCCTTATCCGCTTTTCTAATAAGCATTTTGTTTTGTTGCAACACCAATAAAACTGTTGAACGACAAAGAGAACATTCAACAACCATCACTTCAAAAAAATCCATTGCACAAACCCTGCAAGAACAAGAGCACTCCCCTATTGAAGACCGTATTGCACTATACCGAAGCCTAAAAAAGGAAAAGCCCAACGACTATAATTTTGAAAACGAAGACGAAATGACCATGTATGGTTATAAGCATCTATGGAACAATAAGTTGAACGACGCTTTGGAGATTTTTAAGTTAATCGTTGAAGAATTCCCGGATTCATCAAACCCTTATGACAGTTTGGGTGAGGCATATTTAGCTGTTGGTGATTCAGTTTTATCCCTAAAAAACTACGAAATATCCTTAGCGCTAAATCCTGATAATTTTAATGCCGAAGATCAAATTGAACGCATAAAACACCCCCATAGAAAACCAATTCCACTTGAAGAGAAGTTTGATAAAGTGTATACCAAACTGGACTACACCAAAGACCTTGAGTCACTTGGCAAGAAACTATTGGAAGTACATCCCAATGCTTTGAAGTTCATTTCCGAAGAAGATTTCTGGAAAACGATAGAAGCCAAGAAATCCCTTTTAACCGACTATACAACTTTTGCTGAATTTGCTTGGCATTGCAGTGAAATCATAGCCAACATCAATTGTTCACATACCTCCATGGGAAGCTTTTCCCTTGAAACCAATATGCTGCCCACCAGCTTGCGATTTCCCCTTCAAACAAGGCTTATAGATGACAAGCTGTATGTCATTGATACGTATTCCAATACCGGAAAGGTGGCTATTAAGGACGAGATCATTGCCATCAATACTGTTCCTATTTCCAAACTCGTCAAAGATGTTTACAAGCATTTGCAGTCACAGGGCCATGTAGAAACCTCAAAGCGTCAAGACTTTAATGTATGGTCGACCATACTAATCCCCTATGCACTGAGCTTTCCAGAAAACTATGCCGTACGGATCAAAGGGAAGCCAGCTCCCGTTCAACTCAATATGTCCAATGAAATAGAAGTTCCATACAGGGACAACTCAATTCCATTTTGTGGCAAGGACGTATGTCTTGAAATAAATGGGAAAGAAAATACAGCGATTATGACCATCCATTCATTTAATTACTATCCATGGAACAACCTTGATGAGTTTCAACAATTTGTAGATAAGAGTTTTAATGACATCAATGAAAAGCAAATCAAAAACTTAGTCATTGATGTACGCTTTAATGGAGGTGGCTCGCCAGAATCGAGCATCTATCTTTTAAGATACCTTGCCAAGCAGCCCTTTTCCTATTTTTCAAAAACCAATCATTCAAAGGGCTATGGCATACAACAACCCTTTAAGGATGGGTTTAACGGCAATCTCTTCTTTTTGATTGACGGGCATGGAAAATCCACAACGGGTCATTTCATGGCACTGGCAAAAGAGTTGAAATTGGGTACCATCATTGGCGAGGAATTAGGTTCAAACCAATTTTGTACGGCTGGACAAACAGTTTTAAGACTTGCCAACACCAAGTTAGTGTATTATGTTGCCAATTCAACATCAAAATTAGCCGACACCAGCCTCCCTGATGAAAAAGGCATCTTGCCAGACCATAAGGTCACACAGCATATTGATGATTATCTTAACGGGGTAGATACCGTCAAGGAATACGCTTTTGAACTTATTGCCAACTAAATAATTTCTTGGAACCAACAATTTTAAGGAATGTCATAACAGGGTGCTTAACAAGACACTATCTAAATGTACAAAAGGCTTTTTCCTAACAGAAAAAGCCTTTTTATTGCGTTAAGAACTCTTAGGAAAAATCAGTTTCCCATGAGAATTCAGTTAAATGTGGCATTGATTATGGCCACGGGCACATCAGCGACCCCATTTGCTTTAAAGAGTATATACAGCCCCTCTACTTTTTCGGTCGGTTGGGCAATGGGTATCATGGCCATTCCCGCTGGCTGCCCTGCTGAAGTGGTTGGCATCTCCCCCGTTCCCAAGAGAGTGCCCGTGGGTGTCCCCTCCCGGACTTCAAAGGTATACCCCGCTGATGGTGGGGCCTGCCAGCCTACGGTAACCACCACAGCCGATACTCCTGTCATATCAATCTCCGGTATACGCCACCATCCGTGGGGCGCCGTTACCAACAACAAGTCCATTCCGTTAAAGGCCACAGGTTGCATTCCCTCCACTTCCGTTTCTTCAGGAAATGACAATGTATTACTTTTCAATACTACCGTATTGGAGCCTGTCAAGGGCATGGTCCCTTCCACCCCTTCATCCGTATAACTGGCAGTAAGCAATAAGGTCTTGCCACCTTGGCTGGCCTCTGGGGTCACGCTGCCGGACATGGGCAGGGTAGGTTTTCGGGTATCGTCCCCTGATAAGGATTGGATGTATAGCGCCATTTGTCGTGCCTCATCCTCGGTCACCGTAGGGTGGGCCGGCATGGTCACCTCTCCCCAAACACCGGAACCTCCATTGACAATCTTGGTCATTACATAATCAACGGCTCTCTGTTGCCCCTTGTATTTTTTGGAAATGGCCCTATAACTCGGGCCAATGGAAGCATCTTTTTCCTTATGGCATGCCTTACAATCCAAGGATTGGGTCAAGGCCTTACCGGTTACGGAAGCAGCCACCTGTTGGTGTCCCAAATTGGTATTGGCGGCATCCATCCCGGTTCTGTATTCCACGGAGACATATACATTGTCTTCATTGACCTCCCCATCCGGGTCATTGACGGTCACCGTATAATCAATAGGCTTTCCGGGCACATAGAACGATGCATTGGCTTGCTGGATGGCTATCTTCACTTGGGGCCTATTATTGCCCACTACAATCCCCTGGGGAGTACTTTGGACCTCCTCCCCTTGGGCATCCTTGGCAGTGACCCTCAGGGTATAATCCCCTTTGGTAGTGTATTCATGGGTCACTTTGGGGTCTGTAGTTTCCTTGGTGGTACCATCTCCCATGTCCCAGAGATAGGTGATGGCATCCCCCTCCCGGTCATGGGCTTCCACTGTGGCCGTCACAGTCAACGGCAGGCTCCCTGAATCCGCATCTACAAGTAAGCCATCAATAACCGGTGGGCGATTGCCCCCATTGAATTCCACATATCCCAGGCTACTATCCGAATTGGCGGAAAACCATCCACTTCCATATTCAAGTAAATAGAGCCTCCCATCAGGGCCCAGTTCCATATCAATGAGGCTGTTCACTTTAATATCAGATGCAAAGGGCTCCACTTTGTTAAAGGAACCATCCTCAAATAAGTGTACGGCCATCATCCAGCCCCGCATCCACTCATAAATAATGACCTTTCCATCGTAGTAGGCTGGCAATCCACCCCCATTGGCGAAAAGTTCGGACCAGTAGGTTGGACCGGCCATGGCATTACGCCCCCCACTGCCCACCTGTGGAAAATCTTGGATGTCGGCATAGGGATAGTACATATAAGCTGGTTGGGCCGGGGGCAGTTCACGAAGCCCTGTATTGTTTTCAGAATCATTGATGGGCCGTTCCGGGTCAAAGGGCTCACCATGGACCCCGGTCCCATAATCATAGTCCCTATAGGCAAAATTATCCCCAATGAACAAGGGCCACCCAAAATTTCCAGGACCCCGGGCCTGGTTCATCTCATCATAGCCACGGGGTCCGCGGGTCATGAGGCTATCAGCCCCAGCGTCAGGGCCTACATCGCCCCAATACAGATATCCCCGTTTCATATCCACCGAAATTCGGTATGGATTGCGATGTCCCATGGTATATATTTCAGGGCGGGTCTTCTCCATCCCCACGGGAAAGAGGTTCCCTTCAGGAATATCATAACTCCCATCCTCATTCACCTTGATGCGCAAAATCTTTCCACGCAGGTCATTCGTATTCCCAGAAGACCTTCTGGCATCGTACTGTTGTTTTCCAGGCAAATCATTCAAGGGGGCATACCCACGATTCACATATTTGGCCCCTTCCTCATCAAAAGGCGTGCTGTTATCACCTGTGGATAGATACAGAAGGCCCTTGGGGCCAAAAGCAATGGATCCCCCCGTATGGCAACATATCTCCCTTTGGCTATCCACCTCCAGGATTACCTGCTCCGAGGCCATGTCCAACGCATCATTTTCAAACTTAAAACGGGACAAACGGTTGACCCATTTATCCCCCGTGGGTGCATAATACATGTATACCCAACGGTTCTGTTCAAAGTTGGGGTCCTTTTGCAACCCCATAAGTCCTTCCTCGGCATTCACTCCGGGGGTATTCAACGTTTTGTGATACACATCCAGTTTGGCAATTTCCGAAAGCTCCCCAGTAGCATCCTTATAGAGTAATACCTCTCCC
>JBFOLQ010000015.1:0-4740 GCA_040830145.1 Flavobacteriaceae bacterium
AAACTCATGTTCCGGGATACCACTTTTCTTCATCCACGCCCTGTAGATAAACCCGTCTTTCCCCTTACGGCCAAACCAATCTTGGCTCCTCATTCGCTTCTGGGGTCCTTTATCCCGGTTTTCACTTTTCTTTGGTCCTGCCATGGTTACAGTCGTATTTATGTATCTGGATCTATTCCAAAGATAGGGACAATAAAGGTGTAATAGTTTGTACGGAAACAGTTGTATTCCATGCCCAATAATTTGCACACGGGCATGGTGTGTATCAGTATGTCCAAATCAAAAAATTATCATCCTAAAATTTTTGAAACCTTGGTTTGTACTGCTCCCCCACAGGGATAGACACCATTCCCTGAACTAGGGCACAATCGCATTCAAAACCCCTAAGTATTGTCAGTATGTCTTACTTTTGAACCCATTACCCCTTTATTGAGCACCCATGGATGGTCGCAAGTACTACCTCACATTTCTTTTTCTCCTAATGATATTGGCCTGTTCCCAAGACAAGGTAAGGATACACCAGACTGTTATGGACTCCTTGGATCCAAAGAAAATAGAGGCTGCCAAAAGTATTGAACGAATAGATAGCCTTATGGCCCATGGAAAGTCCTATGATGAATGGTCCCTTGCTTGGTTGGACTACCAAAAGGGAATTTCCCTGATGAATTTAGGTGAAGAGCGTCAATCCTTGGAGTACTTGGAACGTTGCCTGACTCAATTTACCAAGTTGGATGATAAAACGTACATTACAAAAGCCCACTTGTTTTTAGGGACCAACAATGCTTTTTTAAGGAACACCGAAACAGCCTCCACACATCTTTTACAAGCCTTGGAAATGTGCAAGGAGTTGGACAACCCCAAGCTATTGGCAAAAATTTATAGTTCACTATCCCATATTTTCTACCTCCATACGGACATGGAAAAATCCATTGCCTATATGATTCGGTGTATGGAAATACAAGAAAAGGAAAAGGACACCTTTGCCCTTTCAGGTTCATACAATAACATGGCCATACTTTACAAAAACATAGGAAAGTTTGACATGGCGCTTGAATACAATATGCGCTCCATGGAACTTAACAAGAAGTACCAATTGGGAAACGGCATTGCAAAGTCGCATACCAATATTGGTCGCTTGTACGATATGATGGGGAATCGCCCCGAAGCCGAAAAGCATTTTTTAAAGGCGATTGACATTACAGAGGAAAACCAAATCAAAAACTCGATTCCCGCGCGTAATCTGGGTGATTTTTATCAGAAGATCAATTGGAAAAAAGCCATAGACTATTACCAAAGGGCATTGGATGTAGAAAAATCGAGTGGGAACAATACCGTTCTCAAAAACATATACAATGCCATGATGACCACGGCCATCAACGCCAAGGATTTTGAAAGTGCTGTGTTATACCAGCAAAAAGAAGATTCCATCAGTACACTGCTCACTTGGGAAGCGAACGAAAAGAAAATAGATAAGCTTAGGGACAAGCATCAATTGGTCATCAGCCAAAATCGCCTTGAACAAGAAAGGAAAATCAATACCAAAAACCGTATCATCTTCTTTTCTGCCTTGGGGTTGTTGGTTCTCATAGGGCTGTTTTTATTCCAGAGAATTAAAAACGCCCAATTGGTATTGGAACAGGAAACCATGGCATTGGAACAAGAGGTCCTTAGGTCCCAGATGAACCCCCACTTTATCTTCAATTCACTCTCCGCCATACAAGATTCGCTCTTGGATCACGAGCCCTTGCAATCGGCCTCCTATCTATCCCGTTTTGCAAAGCTCATGCGCCAAAATTTTGAATTCACCAACAAAAAATACATTTCCCTGGATGATGAGACTTCTGCATTGGAAAACTATCTGTCAACCCAAAACTTACGTTATGGGCCCAAATTGGAGTGGAAAATCCAGATAGACCCCAACATAGATGGCCAAGTGGCCCAAATTCCTCCCATGCTGCTACAACCCCTTGTGGAAAATGCCATAGAACACGGATTTAAAAACAAAAAAGGAACGGGGCATATTACCATTGCCATCAACAATACTGAAAATGCAATCTGTTACCACATACAGGACAATGGAAAGGGAATTGAGCCAAAAGCCCGTGACAATAAAGCCCATTCCTTGGACATCCTTAAAAAACGGTTACGGTTATTGGGCAACAAGGATGAGGAAACCTTTGAAATCCACTCAACGGAGCAGGGGACCACTGTAAAATTCTGTTTGAGAAAATGATAAAGACCCTTATTGTAGAAGATGAGCCCAAGGTACGGGCCAGTTTAAAAAAGATGCTCAGCCTCATTAGACCTGACCTTGAGATAGTGGCCGAAACGGGTTATGTGACCGAAGCCGTAACGATTATCTCAGCACACCAACCCCATTTGGTCTTTTTGGACATTCAGTTGGAAGATGGTACCGGTTTTGAAATCCTGGATCAACTGGAAAATGTAAATTTTAAGGTCATCTTTACTACCGCTTATAGCCACTATTCAATCATGGCATTTAAGGTAAGTGCCATTGACTACCTTTTAAAGCCCATAGATCCCACTGAACTGGAGGCAGCCCTGAACAGAGCGGTTGAACGTATTGAAAAGGATTTGGACCATCAAGAACTCATAGAGGTCCTAAGGGGTAATTTACATGGGAGGGACAAAAAAATCGTCCTTAGGTCCACGGACCGTCAATTTATTCTAAACCAAACCGAAATTGTTCACTTAATGGCTGATTCAGCCTATACCATCTTTGTCACCAAAGATCAAAAAATCACCATTTCAAAAAACCTAAAACACTATCAAGACCTCCTAGACGATCGGTTTGTGCGCTGTCACCAATCCCATTTGGTCAACACCCAACATATTGTGGGCATGTAACAAGGCAATCTACTGCTTTCCACTGGGGAATATATTCCCGTTTCATCCCGAAAGCGTACCGAGATATCAAAACTGATCAAAGGTCTCAACTGATCCCATACCAAGATTTTTTCTCCATCCTTTTTCGAATATCAATCGAGAGGGCACGCTTATAAATTATGTTTTCCCAAACCGTACGGCCGCAATAATTTAGAGACAACAAACCATAAAACCACCAGATTATGTTGTCAGCCATCATTGCCATCGTAGGGGGGCTCATTGCCGCCTCTTCCCTTATCGTCGCAAAAAAACCGAATGCCAAGGAACTTCTGGACAAATTGACCCCCTTCCAGGGTTGGATTGGGGCCGTACTTGTCTTTTGGGGGGTATGGGGCGCCATTCAATTGCTATTGAACGTTGGTAGTATGGGACTCACTTGGATGATTGCCCTTGGGGTATGCCTTGTGGAGTTCGTCGTGGGCTTCTTGCTTGCCTATGGACTTTTGTCCAAATATGTATTTGAAAAAAACGAGACGGCCAAGGCCAAAGGACAACTCTTACGGGCCAAATTGGTCAAATACCAAGTACCTGGAGGTATCATTCTTATTATCTTGGGAATCCTCTCCATAGTACTATAATCCTAAAAAGTGTATCGATGAAAAAATTGGGTTCAACACTCGTTGTACTGGGAATGTTGGCCATAGTCCTAAATTTTGTGAACATGGTGCCCCGGGTCCTCATGTGGATCTATTCTTGGGGAGAGACACCAGCTTGGTCCATAAAAATAGGGATCGTGGTACTGGGGGCCGTACTCTACCTTTTAGGTGGAAGAAAGGAGTACAATTAAGGCTGTATGGGAAATCCGTTCAGGAAGATAACCGACAATGCCAACTAGAGCAAGAAAATGTGGGGGACTGAAAGGGAAACCTCAAAAACGCATTCGCGAACATGTGACAACTGTGGGGCGCCCCGCCCCAAGGACACCAATCTGACCACTTGCGACTATTGCGGGTTTACGTTTATGGACATTGACCAAATCATCAAAACCGATAAATAATGTTGGGCCTGTTCAAAGGAAAAAAAGACCAAAGGGACGAGAAGTTGAACCAACCTGAATATTTTGCATTGGTTCAAAAATGGGAGATCTTCCTCAAAAAAATTGAGGAACGGTTCCACGAATCCTTGGTACACGCAGAAGAGGCGGTCTTGGAGAATTTGGAGGTCAGTAATTTTGACTTGACCCCAACCCTTACCTCATGGCAAGGCATCAAGGCCCAATTGATGCAACTAATGGATAAGAGCGAAACCACTTTTGATGAAAAGGTCAAACCACAAATGCTCGAGTTCATAGAGGAGTGGGAGGTAATAGATGAGGAGCACAAAGGTACCCACCTACGGGAAGCCATGTATGAACAGATGGAACGTTTTGAAATTGTCATGGAGGGCAAGGCGTCCCTAAAGTTCTACGAACATGCCCTTACCCTTCTCAATGAACACTTTCATTGCTCCCAATGCCAAGCCCAATTGGAAGTCAAGAAAGACATTTTTAGATCGCATTATGTGAGTTGCGACTATTGCAATACGGTAAACACCTTTACGCCCAACGATAAAATTGCCCAAATAAAATGGGTGGTGGACAATATTGCAAAATACAGGGCCATAGGGGAATGGGATGCCATGCGAGAGGCCCATAACCAATATATTGAACTACCCTGCAAGGCAACCCATGAAGATCAGTCCGAACTTTTGGAAGCCTTCCGACTAAAGGAAGACAAGGAACGGTGTTTTTGGGAAAAATTCCTAAGCGAACGATATACCCTGCTTCCGGAATATAAAGACAGTTTTGAGCATGACCTAATGGTAAAAATGAAACACCTTACTGAAGAAAAAGAG
>JBFOLQ010000016.1:0-5952 GCA_040830145.1 Flavobacteriaceae bacterium
AACTGTTCTTCCCCGGTAATAAGGGGTTTTGCCTCGAAAACGGGAACTTTCAACCAATAATTTCCAACCCATTCAACACCACCCTCTATCTGACCAAACCCTAAAATTGGAATGATAAAAAACCAGAAAAAGCAACCCCTTATCCCCGTCATAATTCCCTCCCCCAAATATTGCGGTTACTTTCCCCACTATCATCCTGGTGGTTTTGTTAGCGCAAATGGCCCTTCCCCTGGGATGGGTTCTTGGGCCACCCAATATAAGGAGTGGTACCTTTGATTTCCACATGATCCTGCACCAATATTCCATTATGTAGAACCGTCATGGTACCAGACTTGATCTTGGCCCCATTTTCATTAAACTCAGGGGCGCGATAAATAATATCATAACTGTTCCACTCCCCTGTTGGTGATGCAGCCATGGCCAGGGGAACATGCTGTTTATAAATAGAGGCTACTTGCCCATTGACATAGGTAGGATTATCATTGTTATCCAATACCTGTACCTCATAAAGGTTATTCAGGAAAACGCCACTGTTGCCCCTATTTTGGTTATCACCCCTTACCTCTGCGGGAGACTTCCATTCCACGTGTAATTGAATGCTTCCAAAGTTTTGTTTTGTCTGTATGTCACCAGATTTATCCCGTACGGTCATACTTCCGTTTTTGTTTATGTGCCATTGGGCTTCAGTACTGTCCCTGGAGCTTACCCATGCATCGAGGTTTGTCCCGTCAAAAAGTATGATGGCATCACTGGGCGGGGCTCCGTTCACACCGGGGGTTACCCTTGGAGGCACCGGGCTGTATACTTCCGTTTCTTCTGGCTTCGTAGGCTCTACACCTGAATATTCGACATGGACAATCCCCTCTGGTTGCGGTTCCTTTTCCCCGATAACCTCTTCCCCTGTTTTGTCATCCACAAAAAGTTTCTCCTTACAGCCCCAAACCAATGAAAGGGCACAGATGACCAGTACAATTTTCTTCATTATCCCGCTTTAAAGTTTTTTGATTTTTATGTTTCTATAGGCCACTACGTCTCCGTGGTCTTGCAATCCAATTTTTCCGGTCTTGAATATCCCAAACCCTTCCCAATCGGCAAATTTTGATTTGGCCACCATTTCATCCCAACCACTATTGGCCAAAGGAAAG
The DNA here is from genome assembly GCA_040830145.1 of Flavobacteriaceae bacterium. GTDB lineage: Bacteria > Bacteroidota > Bacteroidia > Flavobacteriales > Flavobacteriaceae > JBFOLQ01. Next base: position 1,146 of record JBFOLQ010000016.1, read on the forward strand.
TTGACAATTCGCTCCCCATTCATATCCACATGACCTTCATGCGCATCATAATTGACATAAATGACCATGGTATTCCATGCTCCAGCGGGCTTTGTAACATCCTTTGCTGGAGCTACCATATCATACAGGGCCCCAGCCTGGTGGGAATTCGCCACATCAGCATCAGGATGGCCTGCATTATCGAGTACCTGAATCTCGGGTCCCGTGACATAAGGTACCTTAAACTTTTCATCTTCACTAACGCCCCAAAATACCCCGCTATTCCCTTTGGGTGCGATTTTCCATTCCAATGAAAGTTCAAAATTGGTATACGTTTTGACCGTATTGATATCATAATGTGCCCCTTTGGCCCTTTCCTTGGGCGGATAAAAGACCATGGCCCCCTCCTCTATTTTCCATTCACCGGGTACGTCACCACCACCAAATTTTTGCCAACCCTCAAAGGTTTTTCCATCAAACAATGTCACCCATTCAGAAGAGGTCTGAGAAGTGTTTTCCAAGGTGGCCCCAACCGCTTCAGAAGACATGTTCCCTGCTTTCTTTGTTTCTTGTTTACAAGCGATGACCATAGGTAAGACCAAGGCTAGAATCCATACTTTTTTCACGTTCTTACATTTATGAATTAATTGATAACTATATAATTGACCGGACACCAAAGGTCTCCTCAAAGTAACAGGTATTAAATCCCTAATATCTTTTTCAATTTTTCGGTATCCACATCACCCCCAGCAAAATCATCAAATGTTTTTTGGGTGGCCTCAATGATATGGTCAGCTATAAATTTAGCCCCTTCCCGCGCCCCTTGCTCTGGGCTCTTGATACAACACTCCCACTCCATCACGGCCCAAACATCACAGCCGTATTGGGTAAGTTTTGAGAAGATGGTCTTAAAGTCAATCTGCCCATCACCTAGGGAACGGTATCTCCCTGCCCGGTCGCCCCAATCATTATATCCCCCAAAGGCCCCTTTCTTTCCAGTGGGATTGAATTCAGAATCCTTTACGTGAAAGGAATTTATAAACTCGTGGTAATGGTCAATATAGGTAATATAATCAAGCTGCTGCAAAACAAAGTGACTGGGATCGTATAGGATGTTCACGCGTTTGTGGTTGCCAGTTGCCTCCAAAAAGCGTTCAAAGGTATCCCCATCATGCAAGTCTTCTCCCGGATGGATCTCATAGCACACGTCAACCCCTTCCTCGTCAAAATGATTGAGAATGGGCATCCAACGTTTGGCAAGTTCGGCAAAGCCCATTTCCACCAATCCCGGTGGGCGTTGTGGCCAGGGATGTGCAGTATGCCAGAGCAAGGAACCTGAAAATGTAGCATGCGCCTTAATTCCCAATCGCCTACTGGCCGTAGCCGCCTTCTTTACGACATCTATGGCCCACTCGGTACGGGCCTTTGGGTTGTTTTTTACTGCATCAGGGGCAAAATTATCAAACATGAGGTCGTATGCCGGGTGTACAGCGACCAACTGCCCCTGCAGGTGGGTGGAAAGCTCTGTAATCTCAAGCCCGTATGAGTTAATCGTTCCTTTCAGGTCATCACAATAATCCTGGCTATCGGCAGCTTTCTCCAAATCAATCAAAAAGTGCTCCCAAGTGGGTATTTGAATTCCCTTGTATCCTAGGTCAGATGCCCATTGGCACATTCCTTCCAAGGAATTGAAAGGTGCTTTGCTATCCACAAATTGGGCCAAGAATACCGCTGGTCCCTTAATTGTCCTCATTCCCATTTTTTAGTCTTTAATCTGGCTTACCCCCTATTGGTTGAAGCATTTGAGTATATTAGTTATTTTAGCGTAAGCGATAAATATAGGCATAAGACGACAATTATTATAACCCATTGATTTGAATCATCCTGAAAAAATATTTGACGCTATTGTGGTGGGTACCGGAATTAGTGGAGGCTGGGCTGCCAAGGAACTTTGTGAACATGGACTCAAGACTTTGGTATTGGATCGTGGCCCAATGATCAAACACATTCAGGACTATGCCACTATGAACGATGACCCTTGGGACCATCCCTTGGGAGGGCAACTAACCGCTGAAGAAAAAAAACAATACCACGTACAAAGGCGATTGAATTGGGACCCCAGTGCCTTTAACAAGCATTTTTATGTAAATGATCTGCAGCATCCCTATGTGCAAGAAAAAAGCTTCGATTGGATTCGGGGCTATCAGGTAGGAGGACGCTCCCTTATCTGGGGCCGTCAAAGCTATCGTTGGAGTGATCTTGACTTTAGAGCCAACAAGGAAGAGGGCATAGGGGTAGATTGGCCCGTTCGCTATAAAGATATCGCGCCTTGGTATGATAAGGTGGAACAATATATTGGCGTGAGTGGACAAAAATTAGGATTGGAGCATCTCCCCGACGGCCATTTTCAACCCCCGATGGACCTCAATTGTGTGGAACAGGATTTCCAGAAATCCGTTTCAGAAAAATTTGAGGATGGTCGCTTGGTCACCATAGGGCGTGCCGCCCATATTACCAGTTCGGAAGCTGACTTTGAAGGTAGAAGCTCCTGTCAATATAGAAATCGTTGCTCCAGGGGATGCCCCTTTGGAGGTTATTTCAGCAGCAATTCCAGCACGCTCCCGGCTGCAGAACGAACGGGAAATATGACCCTTAGACCTAACAGCATTGTATATGAAGTGGTCTATGATGAGACAAACAAAAAAGCAACTGGGGTACGCGTCATTGATACCAACACCCACGAAAAAATAGAGTTCAAGGCCAAAATTGTTTTTCTATGTGCCTCCGCAATGGCCTCTGTTGGTATTTTACTTCAATCAACATCCAAACGGTTCCCCAAGGGGCTCGGCAATGATTCTGATGCCTTGGGTCGGGGGATTATGGACCACCATTATAAACTCGGTGCCACGGCACTTGTGGAAGGCCACCTTGATAAGTATTATAAAGGACGTAGGCCCAATGGTTTTTATATTCCCAGATTCGTTAATCTGGATAAAAATACGCAGCGAAAAAACTATTTGAGAGGCTTTGGTTATCAAGGGGGAGCGAGTAGAAACAATTGGCAAGAGGATATCGCCGAGCTGAGTTATGGAAAACAATTAAAAGACACCCTCTTGAAACCGGGACGTTGGAGCATAGGTGTCACCGGTTTTGGCGAATTTTTGCCTTATGATGATAACCGGGTGACCCTAAGCGATAAAAAGGATGTATGGGGTTTGCCACAACTAAATTTCCGTGTGGAAATGAAGACCAACGAGTTTCAGATGCGACAAGATATTATTGAGGAAATCCTGAAAATGTTCCAGGCAGCAGGATTTAAGAATGTACAACCTTATGAAGAATCGTACAGTCCAGGATTGGGTATACACGAAATGGGAGGTGCCCGCATGGGACATGATCCCAAAACATCCGTATTGAACAAACACAACCAAATACATGCAGTGCCCAATGTCTATGTCACGGATGGGGCTTTTATGTCCTCTTCTAGTTGTGTCAATCCATCCCTGACATATATGGCCTTTACTGCCCGAGCCGCCAGCCATGCGGCCCAACAATTAAAAGCTGGTGCATTCTCTTAAAAATAAATCCCCGTACTTGCCGTTTTTAAATCAAATACCAAACAACCATGGAAAACGCATCAGCCCGAAACATGTGGGGCGATTATCTTGACAAACATTTGAAAGACGCCTTTGCCGAAGCTCCCCGGGTCATGCATTTTTGTGATAATGAACAAGACGCCAATACCTGTGCACAATTGGTAAAAAAAGGAGTGAAAAGGGCCACTACCCCATCTCTCCTTGAGCTTCAATATGCGAATGAGCCCCTTCCTAAAATTGGGGATTTCACCGTGGTGACCAATTGGGATGGAGAAGCCCAATGTATCATTCGTACTACCAAGGTACGGTTAAAACCCTATTTCAGCATTGATGCCGACCATGCCCGATTGGAGGGTGAGGGCGACAAAAGCTTGGAGTACTGGAAAAAGGTCCATTGGGAATATTACCAACGACAGTTACAAGCTTTTGGAAGGGTGCCTAGGGAGAGCATGATTGTAATCTGTCAAGAATTTGAAAAAGTTTATGGATAGTCCTCCTTGGCATACCATGGCGGCATACTGACTTTCGACGGCCTTAATATAGCTTCTTCCTTTGACAACCTTGAACGAAGCCTTTACCAAAATATTGATGAGTGGTAGCCTATACTACAATCATAGCCAGCCATAGACCATACATTCCCCTAGCCTTCCACGGACACCCAAACATTGCCCTTCTTATGACTTTCCACGGTCGCTTCGATAAAGCTCATACCACGAACACCATCTCGCATGGTAGGATAGGCCCCCTCATTCTGGTTTTCACCTCGAATGGCCCTGGCAGCCCCTAAATAGATGTTGGCCATACTATCAAAAATGCCTTCTGGGTGACCGGCAGGAAGCTTGGTACCATCCAAGGAAAATGCCGTATTGTAAGCATGACCGGGCTTATATATCTTGGTTGGTTCCGTATCGCTCATCATATAGAGAAAATTGGGCTTTTCCTGTTCCCACCTAAAAGCAGCCTTCTCCCCGTAAATGGCAATGGCAAGTCCGTTTTCTTCCCCAGTGGCCACTTGACTACTACGAATGACACCCTTTACATGTTTGTCCATACGCATTAGTACTGTACCATCAACATCCATTTTATTGTCATCATAGAGGTAATTGAAGTCGCACAATATGGATGTAACTTCCAACCCAGTGGTGTATTCCACCATATTAAAGGCATGTACCCCTATATCGCCCATGCAGGAACTGATTCCCGCTTTTTTGGGGTCCAATCGCCATACAGAT
>JBFOLQ010000017.1:0-2377 GCA_040830145.1 Flavobacteriaceae bacterium
CATCAAACCTTTTGGATTTTCCGGTGCTCATCACCTTGGATCACCTCAACAACGAGATTGTTGATGGCGGAGCCAATTCAGCCCTTAATGGTGGTGGGGATATTCGTTTCTCCAGTGATGCTGGCGGCAATAACCAATTGGCAGTTGAAGTGGTTGAATTTGTCACCAGCCCAACACCTGCCAACCGTAGGTGCCAGATATGGGTAAAGGTGCCCAGTTTATCGGCAATTTCGGACACAACCATATATATATGGTACAACAAGACAGGAGAGGTACAGCCTGCTGCTGGCTCTGTTTACGGAAGTCAATCGGTTTGGTCCAATTATGATTTCGTAACTCATGATATGAGAACAGAATCCTCAAGTGGAAAGACTATCACATTGAACAATGCCGCTAGTTTGTCCTCTGGACCATTTGGCACAAGTGTTTCTGATTTTAATGGCTCAACCAATTATCATTCATGGGACCCTAGTGGAATGGGGTTGAGTAGCCAAAGGACTATTTCTGTATGGGCAAATTTTGACCCAAGTACAAGCACAGTATGGCAACGAATGTTCCAATTGGCAGTTCCCAATAACTTATTGGCTGTGCAATTAGCATCAACGGATGGTAGGTTTATTTTTGGAACCGATAACGGCACAGGAACACATGTATTGCAGTCTGGAACAAGGATGTTAGAAGGCTTTAACTCAAACATTTGGTATAGAGTTACAGGTAGTTGGACCACCCTTGAGACCGGAACAGACCTGAAGGTCAATAGTGGAAGCTCAGCCACCTTGACAGCATTGGACAATATGGGGGGAGGGAGTTCGGCTCAAACTGCCAGATTTGGTAACCGAAGCGATGGTAACAATTATTTTGATGGCAGGATGGCGTGCTTTACAATAAGTAAGGATTTATTATCAGATGATTATGTAGAAACGGAATACAACAATCAATCGAGTCCATCAACCTTTGCAGTTGCTGGAACACCCCAAAGTGCTTCAAGCGGAGGAGGAGATACCCAATCTCCAACTGCTCCTGCTTTGTCAAGTACTGGCCAGACCCAAACTACCGCAGACCTTTCTTGGAGTGGTGCCACCGATAATATTGGTGTAGCTGGCTACAAAGTTTTTAAGGACGGTACCCTGGAGACCACCTTGGGTAATATAACCACTTATCAGGTAACGGGGCTGACCGCAAGTACCACCTACAGTTTTACGGTAACTGCATTGGATGCAGCTGGTAACGAGAGTGCTCCCAGCAATTCGGTATCCGTGACCACGGATTCCACCTCTGGTAGAGGTGGGGGAACTTCAATATGGTCGGAATCAGGTACCACGGCAAGCTATTCCGGAGAAGTGGCAGTGGGCCTGGCTACGGTGCCCACGGGATATAAAATGGCCATAGATGGTAAACTGGTTACAGAAGAAGTGAGGGTGGAGCTTTCCGACAGCTGGCCGGATTATGTGTTTCAGGAAGGCTATGATCTTCCCACACTGGAAGAGATCCAAAGACACATTAAAGAAAAGGGTCATCTGCCCAATATCCCTTCTGCCCAAGAAGTTGAAGTCAACGGTATTGAAGTGGGCAAGATGAATCGATTGCTCTTGGAGAAGATAGAGGAATTGATGCTCCATACCATTCAATTGAACGAACAAAACAAGCAACAAAGAGAAATAAACAAACAATTAAGAAAAGAATTACAAACCCTAAAAAAGATAGTAGATGAAAACTTCTAAGTCAACAGCATTAATTTTAATGTTCTTTTTTGTCGGATTAAGTTATGCGCAAGAGTTATACACCAACGCCAATGCCGCTAGCATTGCTAATGAAGCCAACTCAACAAGCGGTTGGACAGCGAATAGTGCATCGGCAGTAAGTTCGGTCCAGGACGAAGTCTACAACGGAAGTTATAGTTTAAAGATTACCGCAACTTCAGCAGGTTGGGCTCTAGCTACATATGATTTCAATACAGAAATTGGAGAAGTATACAATATCAGTATATATGCCAAAGCGGCAAGCTCCAAAACTCCTGGTTTCTTCCAATGGGATGGTTTTAGCGATTTTCAATCCCAAGGTATTTCTAGCTCAAATTGGACACTGTACTCGTTTAGCGTTACAGCTTCTGCTTCTACTGCAACAATAAAGGTGTATACGGGAAATACATATCCCGCAGCAATTGGGGATGCCGCATATATAGATTATATATCCATTCAAAAAGCTTCATCTGATACCCAGGCCCCAACGGCTCCTGTAGTTTCCAGCAATGGTCAGACTCAGACCACAGTTGACCTATCATGGACCGCTTCAACTGAAAATGTTGGAGTTACAGGGTACAAAGTATACCGGGATGGTACGGAAATAGAGAGTAACAATACAACAACCTCCTATCAAA
>JBFOLQ010000018.1:0-5606 GCA_040830145.1 Flavobacteriaceae bacterium
GGACGGGGTAAATCCGGTGGTAAGTGCACATCCCAATAGTAAAATAGCCATCGTGGGGCAGGCTCCAGGGAGTGTTGTCCACCAAACGGGCATTCCTTGGGACGATAAAAGTGGGGAACGATTACGGCGCTGGTTGGGCGTGGATTGGGATACCTTTTACAATCCGGAAATATTCGCCCTTGTCCCCATGGGCTTCTGCTATCCCGGTAAGGGAGCATCAGGTGACCTCCCCCCAAGAGAGGAATGTGCACCACTCTGGCATGGGAAATTGTTTGACAAAATGCATCAATTACAATTGATTCTTACCGTAGGCACCTACGACCAAACCCACTATCTGAACACCACCCGAAAAAAAACCTTGACAGAGACCGTTAAGTGTTTCGATGAATACATACCCCATTTTTTTCCCTTGCCCCATCCTTCCCCCAGAAATAATATCTGGTTGAAAAAAAATCCCTGGTTTGAAGCTGATCTTCTTCCCGTCCTACAAAAAAACATTCTAAAGGTCATGTAAAGGGAAAGTGGGGGCAAGAAGCAGGATTCAAGAAACAAGAGTCAGGACGAAAAGAGTATAGGCCCATCATCTCCCATCAAATATCCCGATTGATTTTGACCTCAATTTTATAATGCGCTAAAATACAGTTAATTAATCTGTATTTATATAGGGTTGCCTTACTGCTCAAATAAAGGCAATTGCCCCTTATCATTGACCTTTGATCGAAGTTTTGAAGGCCGTATCACTTCTTTACCCCAATTTCCCATGGCGTGTACAACTGGCATCAGGCTCTTACCCTTCAAGGTCATGGTGTATTCTACCCTGGGTGGAATCTCGGGAAAAATCGTTCGTTCCAAAATGCCATCCCGCTCCAGTTCCCGAAGTTGTTTACTGAGCATCTGTTTGTTGATACCCTCTATCTCCTTCAAAAGAAGACCAAAGCGATTATCCCCAAAAGAGACTCTATTGAGGATTATTGGTTTCCATTTACCTCCTATCACATCCATGCACAAAGTCACCGGACACTTTTTCCGCTTCTTTCTCTCCCGTTTGTTCTGATTGACCTTCAACAATCTTTCATTTTTAATGTCACTGCGGTCCGCAATCTTTTTGCCTCCGATATCTCGTGGCGATAAATGTATGATTAAAAAACCATATACTAATATCATACTTTATCTTAAATTCATACTTATGTATATTTTAGAGGAAATACGGCCTGTCCATAATTTTTTCCGCCATCCATTTTTACGCATCCTTCACCTGAAACCCATGGTGGGACATTCCAAAAAAAAGCAGGTTTGCCCTTGCCTAAATCCCATTTAAACCGTTGTGAAAATTAGGGGCACCGAATCGCACGCCCCCAATCCATTACATAGCAATCCCTCGCAATGGACATAGGGAGTTTTTCTTGTTTTTTTAGGGCAAACCATCTATATTAGAGACTGTTAAACCATTTATAAAGGAGGCCTTATGCCACATCCCCTCCCTCCTACTTTTTTTGATAATATATAAGAGAAACATGGATTGGAAAGAAAGCCTAGACTATTTTGAAAAACTCGTTGCCCAATTTCCTGAAATGGAACGAAAGGGAAAGACCATGCCCTATACATCCGTAAATGGACATATGTTCTCCTTTCTGGACAAAGAGGGCCGTATGAGTCTACGATTGAACAAAGGGGATCGGGAAGATTTTTTGGAGAAATATGACAGTTGCCTATCAGAACAGCACGGACGGATTATGAAGGAGTACGTCCTGGTACCTGAAAGCCTATTGCAGAATACAGATCAACTCAAGGAATATATGCACCTTAGCCATCAATATACCCTTGGTCTAAAGCCCAAGCCCACGAAAAGGAAAAAGTAATGCTGTTTTGAAATGTAACGTATATATTAAACACCATGTGGAAACCATCAACACCCTTGCCTACAACTCCCTTGCCATGATTCCCTTTAATGGTGAAGCAACCATCTGGATATATACTATAAAATCGTAATGTTTACTTTTAGAGTCTGTTTAAGATTTTGTGATTAGAATTGTTATGGGTCATTTTTGATGCAGGATGAGGCGAAATTTTAACGAAATAATGCCCAAAAAAGGAGCGTAAGAAAATAATTGACAAAATCTTAAATAGGCTCTTATACTTTACCTTTCAAACAGTGCGGACGGAAAATCAATTTCAATATTCGTTTTACAAGACGTCTTTTTGGACATTTCCCTTCCTATTTATTTTTCATTTTACGGTTTTTTCGCAATCCAATGAAAGACCTTCGTTCGCCTCAGGACAGCTCACCGAACCCTTGGAACTGGATGGAGTCTTGAGTGAAACCGATTGGAAAAATGCCCCCGTACTCACCGATTTGAAAACCACGGTTCCCGATGAAGGGGGCACCCCTTCCCAGACCACTTTGGTACAGGTCATTACAGATGCCAAAACCGTGGCGATCGGTATCACCTGCAATGATGGTAATCCCGACGGAATTATCCGTTTCTCCAAACTTCGGGATACCGATATTTCCGAAGAGGACCATATAAAAATCGTCATCGACCCTTTTTTGGACGGACAATCGGGCTACATTTTTGCCGTGAATTCCTTGGCGGCACGCTACGATGCCCTGGTATCAAACCGCGGTGAAAGCGAGAACGAGGATTGGGATGCCGTATGGGATGCCAAAACACAGATTACGGAAAAGGGATGGACTGCGGAAATCGTGATTCCCATACAAAGTATCGCCTTCAAAAAAGGGTTGTCCAAATGGGGCTTTAATGTAGAACGGAGAATACAGCGCAATTTAGAGACCATTCGCTGGGCCAATGTCAAACGTGACCAGTGGATTACACAAACCAGTCGTGCCGGTTTGCTTACGGGCTTGCCTGAATTCAATTATGGCATCGGTATGAATATCCGCCCCTCTTTAATTGCCAATGCCAATCAGATAGGGCCCAACGGGGCCATGGTGGTAGACCCTGATGTTAGTCTGGATGCCAACCAACGCATTGGACCCAATATCCTGGCTACGTTTACGTTGAATACCGATTTCGGCGAAACCGAGGTAGATACGAGACAGACCAACCTAACGCGTTTCCCTCTGTTCTTTCCGGAAAAACGTACTTTTTTTCTTGAGGGTTCCGATATTTTTGAATTTGGTTTTGGTACCGGTCGCAGTACTGTACTTCCTTTTTTTAGCCGACGTATCGGGCTTCGCAACAATGTTCAGATTCCGGTCATTGGCGGAACCAAATTGAACGGTCGTATCGGTAAGACCGCTTTTGGTGGATTGGGCGTTCGTACCAACGATTTCAGTTTGAACGACGACGATTTTGATGCCACTAATATGGGGGTGGTCCGGGTTCGTCGCAACGTGTTAAAAGAGAGTTCAGTGGGGGTTATCGCATCATCGGGCGACCCCTTGGGCCGTAATGGCAGTTGGATGTCCGGAGCCGATTTTACCTTTCAGACAACCCGATTCAAAGGCGACAAGAACTTTTTGGTGGGGGGCTGGGCGCTGTTCACGGACCGTGAAGACCTATCGGGTGACCGTTCGGCTGCCGGATTCAAGGTTGATTACCCCAATGACCGATGGGATGTTGCCTTGACCTATGCGCGTATTGGGGAGCAGTTTGACCCTTCCTTGGGCTTTGTGCCACGGCGCGGTGTCAACATATATCGTTTGGGAGGTACTTTTGCCCCACGACCCAAGGCACCCTGGCTACGCCAAATGTTCAACCAGTTTTTTGTGACTTATATCAACAATATTTCGGGGCCGTGGCAATCGTACAGTGTGTTTACGGCCCCAATCAATTGGCGTTTGGAAAGCGGCGACCGTATCGAGGCCAACATAAGACCCGTGGGCGAAAACATCCTACAACCTTTTCAAATCTCTGATGGGGTCACCATCCCAGAAGGAGCATACAATTTTATGCGCTATCGTTTGGAAGCCGAATTTGCCCGCAAGCGACGGTTGAGCGGCCAAGCCACGTGGTGGTTTGGTAGTTTTTACGAAGGTACACTGGATGAATTTAGGCTTAGCCTGAATTGGAACCCAAGTGCCTTATTGGCTTTTGAGTTCAACGGCCTGCACAATCGCGCCCGCTTGCCCTTTGGAGATTTTGACCAAACCTTGGCCGGACTCCGCGTGCGTTTCAATGTGACCTCCAACCTACAATTGAACAGCTATTTGCAATACGATACCGATAGTCGGGCCTTGGGCCTAAATGCCCGTATTCATTGGATATTCTCTCCCTTGGGCGATGTCTTCCTGGTCTTTAACAACAATTCCTATAATGGCCTTGACCAAGCTTGGGAGCTCCAAAACCGACAAATCTTGCTCAAAGTGCGGTATAATTTTAGATTGTAGTCAAGTGTATGGCATTACGTACACATCTCCTGATGTAAAACATTGATGCCAAATTCAAGTTCGTTGTGCCTTTTGTAAAACGCACTCTCACTATCAACAAAACCCCGTTAACAACTCCCTTATACTACCGTACAAAATACAGGGTATTTTGGTAAATTTGCACTTTTCAAATAAATGGCAATGATTCACTTTTTCGGAGACCCCAACACCAAGGTTTTCGCGTTACAGTCCACCCAAGAACTCCCAACACAGGACCAAGAAAAACTCACGTGGCTTTTTGGAAACCAACCCAAGATAGATGCGGCGTCAATTGACGCCTTTTTTGTTGGTCCCCGGGCGAGCATGGTCACCCCTTGGAGTACCAATGCCACTGAGATTACCCAAAATATGGGTATTCAGGGAATTATCCGCATTGAGGAATTCCATGCCGTTCCTGAGGATTTTTCAGGTCATGACGCCATGCTCAGTCAAAAATACAAAGGGTTGGGGCAGGATATCTATACCATTGACGTACTTCCCCAATCTATTTTGGAGATTGATGATATTGCCGCCTATAACCAACAGGAAGGTTTGGCCCTGAATGAAGAGGAAATTGCCTACCTACAACAGCTTTCCCAAAAATTGGGCAGAAAGCTTACCGATTCCGAAGTCTTCGGATTCAGCCAGGTAAACTCAGAACACTGTAGGCACAAAATCTTTAATGGCACCTTTGTCATAGATGGGGAGGAAATGCCCACCTCCCTCTTTAAATTGATCAAAAAAACTTCGGAGGAGCACCCCAACGACATAGTCTCGGCCTATAAGGACAATGTGGCGTTCCTTAAAGGCCCCAAAGTGGTGCAATTTGCACCCAAACGTGCGGATATCCCTGATTTTTATGGGGAACAAAAGTTTGACTCCGTACTTTCACTAAAGGCAGAAACGCATAATTTCCCCACTACCGTGGAGCCATTCAATGGGGCTGCCACGGGTTCGGGTGGTGAAATACGGGACCGACTGGCAGGGGGCATTGGATCCCTTCCCTTGGCGGGAACGGCCGTATATATGACCGCGTATTCCCGATTGGCCAATGATCGGGAGTGGGAAAAGGCCTTTCCCGAACGAAAATGGTTGTACCAAACTCCCTTGGATATCCTTATCAAGGCCAGCAATGGGGCCTCAGACTTTGGAAATAAATTTGGACAGCCTTTGATAGCCGGGTCGGTGCTGACATTTGAGCACTCGGAAGCGGTCACTTCGACTCCGCTCAGTGACC
>JBFOLQ010000019.1:0-2638 GCA_040830145.1 Flavobacteriaceae bacterium
AATGATGGTCGTAAGGATCTTTATGTGACCAACGGACTGCTGAGGGATATACGCAATACGGATGCGGATAAGGCCGTGGCCCAATATATCAATAAAGCCAGGGCCGAGTATATAAAGGCCCATCCTGACGGGGGAGGACTCAAGAGTATATGGGAAATTGTGGACTTACGTAAGGCCCTTTCCCTGGTCCCTTCACAACCTCTTACAAATTATGCCTATAAAAATATGGGGGACCTCCGCTTTAAAAAGACAATGAAGGATTGGGGCCTGCATCAGAAATCTTTTTCAACCGGGGCGGCCTATGCCGATTTGGATCGGGATGGGGATTTGGATTTGGTGGTCAACAACATCAATGAAAAGCCTTTTATTTACAGGAACAAGGCAGAACAATTATCCAACGCCCAATACCTCCAGTTGCGCCTAGGGTCACGTCACCATAACCCAACATTTGGGGCAAGGGCAACCGTTTATACTGAAGGGGAGGTGCAAATTGTGGAGAGCACCAATGTCAGGGGCATCTATTCAACCTCAGACCCCATGATCCATTTTGGATTGGGAAAGGTTAAAAAGGTAGATAGTGTAATGGTTCAATGGCCCAACGGGTCCGTCCATATGTTGAGGGATGTCGCTACCAATCAAACATTGGAGCTTTTTATGGAAGATGGAGAACCTGGGGAACATAAAGAAAAGGAAGGGGGGGCGCTTTATTTTAGGGAGGTCGGACAGAAGGAGTTGCAATTTTCACATGTGGAGAACGAATTTGATGATTACGCCAAGCAGGTGTTACTGCCCCATAAAATGTCACAATTCGGACCTGCTTTGGCAGTAGGTGATGTGAATGCGGATGGATTGGAGGACGTCTTTGTTGGGGGGGCTTTCAATGAACCGGCCAAATTATTGGTGCAAGTAGGAGAGGGGAGGTTCAAGGAAACACTACAGGATTTTTGGGAAAAGGAAAAGGGATATGAAGATGTGGATGCCACTTTTGTGGACATCAACAATGACGGGTATCTTGATCTATACGTGGTCAGCGGGGGCAATGCCTATCCGTTCAATGATTTTCACTATACGGATAGGTTGTATCTCAATGATCTAAATGGGGGTTTTACAAAGGCGGCCATTATGGGCATTGGCAGAATGAGTGGTTCCAAGGTAGTGCCCGCCGATATGGATAATGATGGGGATATGGATTTATTTGTAGGGGGGCGCCATGTACCTTGGCAGTACCCACTTCCAGCTTCCAGCATGCTCCTGGTGAATGACAATGGTCAGTTGGTCAACAGGACCAAAGAAATGGCGGCTGAATTAAAGGATGTGGGAATGGTCACCGATGCCTCATGGTCTGACTATGATTTGGACGGCGATCCAGACCTCTTTTTGGTAGGGGAATGGATGCCCTTGACCTTATTTGAAAATGAGGAGGGAATTTTACAAAGGAAGGAGAATGTTCAAGGGCTCGAGGAAAGTACGGGATGGTGGTTTTCAATGGAAAAAGCTGATTTTGATAATGACGGGGACGAGGATTTTGTGGTTGGGAATTTAGGGTTGAACTATAAGTACAAAACATCCCCGGAAAGGCCTTTTGACGTTTACTACAACGACTTTGACAATAACGGGTCCTATGATGTGGTCCTTGGGTATTACAATGGGGACGACCATTATCCCTTACGGGGTTTTTCGTGTTCTGCGGAACAGGTACCTGGGTTAAAGGAGAAATTTAAAAAATACAATGTTTTTGCGGTCCTTGAGATTGATGAGGTCTATGGTGGTGAAAACTTGGACCATTCCCTACATTACAAGGCTGATACGTTTGCATCAAGTTACGTGGAGAACTTGGGGAATGGTGAGTTTAAACGTACGGACCTCCCCAGATTGGTACAGCGATCAAATACAAACGATATTTGGATAGATGATATCAATGGGGATGGTCACTTGGATATGGTGGGAGTGGGCAATCTATTTGTCTCCGAGATAGAGACGCCCCGCAATGATGCAGGGACCGGATGGGTCCTTTTTGGGGATGGCCAGGGAGCATTTTCTAAACCAGCGGCCATGGAATCGGGCTTCTTTGCACCCCACGACGCCAAGAAATTGGCAGAAATAATGATACAGGGCCAAAGACATATCCTGGTGGGGAACAACAATGCGGTATTGCAAGTATTCAGTATCTCGCAATAAGGGGTAAAATGTTCGTAACAATACCTTCACGTTAAATATATCACAGGGAAATCTTTTCATCTATTTTTGTAAGTCCGCACAGGATAAGAAAACCCGCGTGGCAGATAATCACAATGGACGAACTGAAAAAGGCTGAACTCAAGGACAATGTATTGACATTTGCCCGGGACCTGGACAATTATTTTGAGCCCGCGGCCCTATACCGGAAATTCCTGAACCCTCAATATGATGTTGAATACGTACATGTCCTAATTAAGGAAATCATTGACCATGATCCCAATCTGTTGGACATTATGAGCGGTAATGGGGCAAAAATATTTATGCTTTCGGCCACGGCTTATACCAACGGGTTCTTGCAAGAGGGAGGGTTTAAAAAGTTGGCAGCGGTGGAAGAGCAGAAGTGGGGCGCTTTTTTGAAGCAATTGGCGAACACCAGAATTCTCACCAAAAGGGAAAAATC
>JBFOLQ010000020.1:0-5946 GCA_040830145.1 Flavobacteriaceae bacterium
GCGGGTCGCTTGGCGGTAGATCAGCGGATGATGGACGAAATTTCGAACATCCACACGGCCATCCAACCGCAGGAAACCCTGTTTGTGGTAGATGCCATGACGGGTCAGGATGCGGTGAACACGGCCAAGGCATTTAACGACGTATTGAATTTTGATGGTGTTATCCTTACCAAACTTGATGGGGATACCCGAGGTGGTGCGGCCATTTCCATTAAATCGGTTGTGAACAAACCCATCAAATTTATTGGTACCGGGGAAAAAATGGAGGCCATAGATGTTTTCCATCCTTCACGTATGGCAGATCGTATCCTTGGTATGGGGGATGTGATATCACTTGTGGAGCGGGCCCAAGAACAGTTTGATGAGGAAGAGGCACGTAAAATCCAAAAGAAAATAGCCAAGAACAAATTTGGGTTTGATGATTTTCTCAATCAAATACAGCAAATCAAAAAAATGGGAAACATCAAGGACCTTTTGGGAATGATTCCCGGTGCGGGAAAAGCCCTGAAGGGACTGGATATTGATGATGATGCCTTTAAACATATAGAGGCCATAATCCATTCCATGACACCTGATGAACGATCGAATCCCGCCAAACTGAACCATAGTCGCAAAAAACGTATTGCGAAGGGCAGTGGGCGCGATATCAAAGAGGTGAATCAGTTGCTGAAGCAATTTGACCAAATGAGCAAAATGATGAAAATGATGCAGGGGAGCGGGGGCAAGAAAATGATGCAGATGATGCAGAATATGAGATAATATATTTTGTTGGTTTGGGGCTGCTTTTAGTGGCATATGCCCTGAAACCCGGAGATGAAACTTAAAACAACTATGGAGTTACTGGACGGAAGGAAAATAAGCAACCAGATAAAGGATGAGATTACCGCTGAGGTGGCCAAGATGAGGGAGCGTGGTGAAAAAGTACCACATTTGGCCGCAGTTATTGTTGGTAACGACGGGGCCAGTCTTACCTATGTGGGCAGTAAGGTCAAGGCCTGTGAACGGGTGGGGTTCCAATCGAGCTTGATACAGCTTCCATCGACCATATCGGAGCAGGAATTGCTGAACAAAATTGCTGAATTGAACGTAGATGAGGCCATTGATGGATTTATAGTCCAACTTCCCCTACCGGAACAGATAGATACCCAGAAAGTAATTATGGCCGTACATCCCGATAAGGATGTGGATGGCTTTCATCCGACCAACTTTGGTAAAATGGCCCTGGATATGAGTACATTTATCCCCGCCACCCCCTTTGGTATCCTGGAGTTATTGGAACGGTATAAGGTAGAGACCAAGGGCAAACATACAGTGGTTATAGGACGAAGCCATATTGTGGGGCGCCCCATGAGTATTCTCATGGGCCGCAGGCGATGGCCTGGAAATTCCACCGTGACCCTGACCCACAGTCATACCAAGAACATTACCCAGATTACCTCACAGGCCGATATCATTATCTCTGCCTTGGGTGTCCCCAATTTCCTGAAGGCTGAAATGATCAAGGATGGAGCTGTGGTCATTGATGTGGGTATTACCCGCGTGCCCGATGAGACAAAAAAGAGGGGGTATTATTTGGCCGGGGATGTAGATTTTGAAAATTGTAGTAAAAAAGCGTCCTATATAACCCCAGTACCTGGGGGAGTGGGTCCCATGACCATTGCGATGCTTTTAAAGAATACGCTTTTGGCACGTGAGCGTCACCAATCCCGAAAGTAACGGGCTGTTGTCCACTGTACAGAATCGTTTACTTGGCGAATAGTTGTTGCATGTCCTTGAAGGATTTGAATTCCAGGGCATTTCCCGAAGGATCCAAAAAGAACATAGTGGCCTGTTCCCCAACATCCCCTTGAAAGCGTATGTAGGGCTCAATCACAAATTGAACCCCTTTTTCCCTTAGCCCATCAGCAAAGGTGTGAAAAACATCCCAAGGCAATACCACACCAAAATGGGGTACCGGTACGTCATGGCCATCCACGGGATTATGGTGTAATTCCATTTTTTCCTCTTTTGGCTTAAAGTGGATGACCAATTGGTGGCCAAATAAGTTAAAATCGACCCATAGCTCACTACTTCTACCTTCCTCGCAGCCCAAGACGTCCCGATAAAAAGTGCGACATTCCCCTAAATTGTGTACGGGAATGGCAAGATGGAATGGGGTAACTGAATCCATGTGCTAAAAATAGTCAAAACTTTAAAATGGACTTTCGCCAAGGAAGAAAATATAAGATTAAAAAAGCCCAATTGTCTTAGGCGTTCAAGAATTCAATGATTCGGTCATTTATCTCGTCTTGGTGCATACTGTGGCCTTGGCCCTCTGCTGCCATAAACGTACTGTCCTTCCAATTTTTATGTACTTGCTCGGAAGCATGGCAGGGGGTTATGGCATCCTTTCGGTCATGCAACAGAAATCCTTTTTTGGTATTGGTCTTGGCAAACTTGGACGTTGAAAACTCCTGAATGGTAAACCCGAATTTATTCTTTATGTATGTGTCCAAGGCCCCATATACCTTATTGTTGAATCTGAGCAACTTTTGATAATGGGACATGATTTCGTGAAATTCAGAGGGAGCGGCCACGGTGACCATTTTTTCTATTTCCGGGTTTTGGTATTTGTAGTCGTTGTACAAAAGGGTCATACCACCTACGGAATGGGCCACCACATACTGGGGGGCACAGGTCTTGATGATATGCTGTAGTACCTGGGTATATAGGGGTACGTGCAATAATTTTCCGGTGGAGTGGCCATGGGCAGGGGCATCAAAGGCGATAACGTTGAACTTTGCCTCCCGTAATTTGGAGATTAAGTTACGCCACCTGAAGGCATTGCTTTCCCAACCATGCACCAATAGTACCGTAGGTCCCTCACCAGGCCAGCGATAGGTCTGTATGTGATGGTCAGCCACTTGTATCAATGTATCCCTGGCCATATCCAAATAATCGGCCTGTTGGGGCTTGACCCTTCCCCCCCGGACCGTACAGAATAACTCAAAGGCCTTATGTGCCGTCTTTTGGGGCGCAAAGGGAACAAGGAGGTTGTAATATGCTCCATAGGCTAAAGGAAGAATTTGGCTGACTATTTTCTTCATATGGTTACTTTTTGTAACTTACTTTTAAAAAGTGATTAAAAATAGGGATTAAAGTTGTAAAGACACATATGTATCCCTTATAAAAGCTAGTTGCCTTATGGAAACTTTAGTTGATAATCAGAGAGTTACGGTATCAAAAAAAGTAAAGAAAATGTTTGGGCACATTGATTATCGAAATCCTCCCGAACGATGCCCGGTCAGGGATGTATTGTCCATGGCTACTGATAAATGGAGTGTCTTGATTATACTGTATCTAGGTTATTTCCCGGTATTACGGTTCAATAAACTGAAAAAGTATGTATATGGCATATCAAGTAAGGTATTGAGTGAACGCTTAAAAATGCTGGAATCTGATGGGTACGTGGTTCGAAAAATGTATCCTGAAGTACCTATTAGAGTAGAATATAGCTTGAGTCCGTTTGGGGTGAAATATGTTGAAAAATTGATGGAACTTACGGAGTGGATGAGTTTGAACAGTCCTAAGATTTTGGAGGATAGGGGAAAATACGGCTATAAATAATGGGCACTTCCAATACGTTGGTTGCTATTGCAAATGGGTACGGGAAGGTACTTTTTTTAACCAAATGAACCTCATTGTGATTTAGGGGAAATCCGCCGCAAAAGAAGGTAAATAAAGTAAGGCTAAGAACCTGGAATATGGATAAGGGAATGTAAAATTTAGAGTGGATAACTTATGGTGTAAAGCGCACAACCGAAGTCATAAAAAATAAAATACCTTGGGTATCCTAGGCCCAACACCTATTGTTTAAGGTCTAAAGGGGTTTATTGTTCCCAACCGACCATCAAATATTTAATCTTGGCCCCGTCAGGTATTTGTACTTCCTCAATGTTTTTGTTCACCGTATAGCGAAGATTGCTGGGAAGCTCATTTTTATCAATGGTAAAATACATGGGGTTGTCCTTTAAAAAGATAACGACATTGTTCATGGAGGTGATAATCTTATCTATTTGGTATTGGGCCTTGATATCCTTGAAAGTGCTCTTAAGCCCTATTCCCATCTCTGATTGAAAGCGTAAATCGTGAATGCGGATGTTTTCTACCCTTGGAATACTATCCGTACTAGGTGTAATGGTGAGCAATTGTTTCCCTTTTTTTTCATACACCTTGATTTTTTGGGCCTTATTGCCAAAATTGAGACGGGTGGTATCCCGTACCAGGGAATCCAGTTCATAGATAATTTCGAGCTCGCGGATGAGACTCCCTTTTTCCAATTTGCCCACACTGGTCTGTGTAATCAAAAAGGTGGTATCCTTCTCCTGTTCACAGGCTAAGGAAAACAACAAACACCAAACAATAAATACTAAAGAAGCTTTTTTCATTTTTAAGGACTTCTGACTATCTCATAACTTTTTTTAGTACCCCCAGTACACCCCTGATGAACGTGGCACTGGTCAATACTTTTATCACAGGGTTCATTCGCGTACTGCGCCTTCTTGATGATGAACGCTTGGTACTGCTACGTTTGGCTTTTTCCTTTTCCGCCTCTTTTTCGGCCCTTATGATCTTTTTACCCAGCATTTCATAAGCACTTTCCCTATCAATGGCCTTATTGTATTTACCTGCCAGTTTTGATTTTTTGATAAGGGATTGCAGTTCGGAACTTGATAAAATGTCCATTCGGCTCATGGGAGCCCTCATAAGAGTGGCCGCCAAGGGTGTGGGCCTTCCCTTTTCATCAAGTGCTGTGACCAATGCCTCTCCTATGCCCAAGGTGGTCAATGCCTCCTCGGTGTCATAGAAATCAGATAGGGGATAGTTCTGGGCAGTCAATTTTATGGCCTTACGATCTTTGGCCGTAAATGCCCTCAGGGCGTGCTGCACCTTGAGCCCCAATTGCGCCAAGACATCTGAGGGGACATCGGTAGGGTTTTGGGTCACAAAATAAACGCCAATACCTTTAGATCGAATAAGCTTTACAATACTCTCAATCTGACTTAAGAGGGCTTTTGATGCTTGGTCAAAAATTAAATGGGCCTCATCTATGAAAAGTACCAACTCAGGTTTGTCCCCATCCCCACGCTCAGGGAAGGTTGAATATATTTCGGCCAAAAGGCTCAGCATAAAGGTTGAGAACAATTTGGGCCGATCCTGAATATCGGTCAGACGAATAATATTGATAAAGCCCCTACCATCTTGGTCAATCCGGACAAGGTCTTCTACCTCAAACGACTTTTCGCCAAAGAAAAGATTGGCGCCTTGTTGTTCCAATTCCAGGATCTTACGTAGAATGGTACCCGTACTGACGGTACTAATACGGCCGTATTCGGCCGTAAATTCCTTTTTGCCGGCACCAGTGGCATACTGTAGGGTCTTTTTGATGTCCTTTAGGTCCAATAACGGAATCTTATGGTCATCGCAATATTTGAACACAACGGCCAAGATACCTTCTTGCGTGGGCGATAGGTCTAATATTCGGGACAAAAGTATGGGGCCGAACTCAGAGACAGTGGCCCGCAATTTTACGCCATCCTGTTCAGATAGGGAAAGAATTTCAACCGGAAAGCCCTTTGCTTGAAATGGAATGCCAATCTTGGCATGGCGCTCATCGATTTTCGGATGGCCCGGGCTTGGTTGGGCCAGCCCACTGAGATCTCCCTTGAGATCCATTAACAGTACGGGCACCCCCTTTTCCGATAGGTTCTCGGCCAATACTTGTAATGATTTGGTCTTTCCCGTACCCGTGGCCCCCGCAATCAGTCCATGGCGGTTCATGGTCTCCAAGGGAACCTTTACTAGGGCATTGGTCACCGTTTCACCTCCCAACATGGCTGCACCCAAGGTGATCTGATCCCCTTTTGCAGTGTATCCCTTCTTTATATGGGCAAGGAATTTTTCTAA
>JBFOLQ010000021.1:0-3093 GCA_040830145.1 Flavobacteriaceae bacterium
CCCCTTGGTCTTTAAGGGGGCCTATATCGGCCCCGCTGCCCCCCCGTATAAACTGGTGGATCAAATACGGTTCAAACAGGGGTGTCCACGCCTTGATCTTTTGAAAATTCTCTTCCGAACAATCAAAGGAAAAACCCCTTGGGGTAAAACCTCCAGCGTCACTCTCCAGTGCAAACACATGGGTCTCTCCCTTTTGTTTGGCCACTTCGGCATATTTGTTGCCCCCCCGCAATCCGTTTTCCTCATTCATGAATAGCACCACCCGCAATGTACGTTTGGGTGTATATCCAGATTCCCGTAACAACCGAAGCACATCCATGCTTTGAACGCAACCGGCCCCATCGTCATGGGAACCATCCCCCAAGTCCCAGGAATCAAGATGCCCCCCCACTACCATAATCTCGTTGGGATAGGTACTACCTCTAATCTCACCAATTACATTGTATGATTCCACGTCCTCAAACTGACGGCAATTTTGTTTAAAATAAAATTGGGTATCAGGATTCAATTTTAGGGTAGTACTCAAAAATTCCGCCCCATTGGTACTGATGGCCGCTGCGGGAATACGTTCCTCCAACGGGGTATCCCCATAGCTCATGGAGCCCGTGTGGGGGTAATCATCCAATCTCAGGTTCATACTCCGTACTATAACACCCACAGCTCCGTACTTCCCAGCTTCTGCCGCTCCGGAATAACGCTGATCCACACAGCCACCATAAGCCTGAAAGGTACTGATGAGCGTGGGGTCCATTGGGCGGTTGTAAAACACAATTTTTCCCTTGATTCCCTCTGTTCCCAATCGTTCCAGGTCTTCAATGCCCATTACTTCCACCACGGGTGCCTTGATGCCAATGGCAGGGGTGGCCATGGAACCTCCCAGTGCGCAAATGGGCACGGTGGTCGTTTTTCCCGGATAGGTCTCCACATAGGCATACTCAGGGGTGCCACGGACCCATTTGGGAACCATTACGGGCTGTAACCATACGCGGTCCAATCCCAGTTCCTCCAACTGTGCCTTGGTATAGGCCACGGCCTGCTCAGCCTGTATGGACCCTGACAATCGCCCTCCAATCTGATTGCTTAAATGATTCAGCCATTCATAGGCTTTTCCCTTGGTAAGGGCAACATCATAAATAGCCCTTAATTGCTTTTCATCCTCGGTCTGGGCAACCATTTGTACGGCCAAGAACAACAGCCATAAAGAATACTTTTTCACGTAGATAATTTTTGTCAAAAAAAACTGGTTTCACTCCTTTGAAATAGCCCATATCCCCTTAACACGTATTTGCCTCCTTTAACCACGGAAGCAAATCATTGCACCAGATGGTTCGGTACTATTTCCACGTGTCAAAATAGCCATTATTCCATCCCTAAAAAAGGCTTTAACAAAATTTAGGGAAAGCATTACACCCCCTCCGCACGTAATTGGGCTTTGTACTGCTCCAAATGTTGTTGTACTTCCGCATCCAATTCGGGTTCCTTGATATCCGTATATTTTTGTAGTTCCTGATAAAGGATGGACGCCACCAATACCCTGGCCGCCTTTTTATTGTCAGAAGGTATCACATACCAAGGGGCATGGCTCTTTGAAGTCTTGTTGACAGCCTCTTCGTAACACTGTTGGTACGTGTCCCAACGTTCCCTTTCCTTAAGGTCACCAGGTGAAAACTTCCAGTTTTTTTCCTTGAGCTCCAGCCTTCTCAACAAACGCTGACGCTGTTCCTCTTTTGAGATATTGAGGAAGAACTTAAAGATAAGGGTCCCATTCTCAGCAATATGCTTCTCAAAGTTATTGATCTGTTCAAACCTGCGATCCCAAAAAGATGCGTCGATATCCTGTAAGGAATTGATTTGGGGAAGATTCTCACCCAAAATATATGCTGGATGTACACGGGTTACCAACACGTTCTCGTAATGGGTACGATTGAACACGCTGAACTTGCCCCGATCGGGCAGGGCAATGTAATGCCTCCATAGGTAATCGTGCCGAAGTTCCAAGGGCGTGGGAACCTTAAAACTGTGTACCACCACCCCACGGGCATTAAAATCCTTGAACACCTCACGGATCAGACTGTCCTTTCCGGCCGTGTCCATTCCCTGTAAACAGACCAAGACCCCATACTTGCCATGGGCATAGAGCGTATCCTGGAATTTTCCCAGCGACTCGCGAATGTTCTCCAGCCATTTCTTGAGTTCCTTATCAGAACTGTCCAGATCGGTATGGGTGGGCAAATCGGCCAAATGCACCTTTTGGCGGACCTTATAATCGTCAATCCTGACATTCTCCATACATCCAAGATAAATAAATGGTCGATGAAATACACACTTTGTTAAAAAAAATGACCACTGGACGATCCAACGTTCCATTTTGTCCAATAATCGGTCCCTTTTTGGCCATCCAACGAAAAAAATGGGCAATTGGGCACGGTCCTTGTAATTTTACGTTACCAAATCGACCATAAACTTAGTACACATGAAGCACTACCATTTTATGCTTTTCCTCTCCATACCGCTCTTATGGGCCTTTAGTGGAGCTAGGAAAGCCTGCGAATACGCAGGGAGCAACATCCAATTTGCAAAGGAACAGACAGAGCTTGCCCTAGGGGAAGACAACATCAACAAAGCAAAATACTTTGCCTATAAGGCATTGAACGCCATTGAGAATACCAAGGGACAGTTGCGCGAATGTGGATGTGAAAAGGCTGAATTCTCTTTTATAAAAAGTCTTGAAAACCTTAAACAGGCCACGCGTTCAAAGGAATTGAACAAAGCCAAGAAACTTATATGGGAGGCACTTTCATTCGCAGAGGAGGGTATTGAGGCCCTGCAGGCTTATAAGGATGGGAATGTGGTACCTGAGAAAACACATACTACAAGTAAGGAAAGATCAAAGACCTATTTTCTACACACCGAAATTGACAAATCATTGGAGGCCTACAAGAAATCCTTGGATGAAATCGTACGGTCCGTGGATTGCGGTGGGGCCCTTGAATTCGCCGAACGCGTTTACAACCATTCTGAAAAACAGCTTTTAAAACCCAATCTTTCAGAGGGAAAAAGATATTACAACCTACGGGTGAAGGAGATTACCGG
>JBFOLQ010000022.1:0-2002 GCA_040830145.1 Flavobacteriaceae bacterium
CTACCCTACCCACTTTTGGTAAATTATTCGGAGTTACATTCGTCACTGTTTTGCCCCCATCTTTGGTCAATGAAACCACGCCGTCAGTGGACCCGGTCCAAATGAGGCCTTCTTGTATGCTTGACTCTCTAATGGAGTACAAGGTGCTGTAATACTCCTCTCCCGTAATATCTCGTGTTATCGGACTTCCGGAAATTACCTGTTTGTCCGCTTCAAAAGCGGTCAAATCTGGAGAAATCGTTTCCCAGGAATACCCATCGGAATCGGTTTTGTGTAGAAATTGTGATCCATGATACACCACATCGGGGTTATGTGGCGAAACATGTACTGGAGCGACCCTTTGAAAGCGGTATTTCAAATCCTTCGGATTGTGTCCGTATATATTGGTTGCACCTACATAATAGCTCTTTTCTACCCCGGTTAATTTATTAAAGACTCCAAAACGCCCTTTACAATTGGCATAGACTATATTGTGATTTCCTGGTTTGGGTACCGCGGGACCTGTTTCACACCCACCTGTATTTATTATCCAAGCTGAACCAGGATTTTGTACTGCGCTGGGCGGAAAGCTGGGTACCGCAATGGTGGTATAATTGTCTTGCTGACCGGCATATAACCAATATGGGTATTGGTCATCCACTTCAACCTGATAGAGTTCTGCTGTAGGTTGGTTAAACTGTGTAGACCAGGTTTTGCCTCCATTGAAACTTACATTGGCCCCACCATCATTGGCCTGAATCAATAATTGAGGATTGTTCGGATTCAATCAACTGTCGTGGTTATCGCCATGGGGAACTTGCATTTCTTGCCAAGTTTTCCCGCCATCTGTTGATTTGATCAGTGGATTGGCATTGGAATATACGATATCCGGGTTTGTGGGATCCAACTCCACATTGGTATAATAAAATGGTCTGTTCACCAAGCGAATATCATCGGAAATATGCTTAAACGACTTTCCTTGATCTACAGATTTATAAAGTCCCTGTTCTCCCTTAGGTGCTTCAACAACGGCATATAGGATGCTAGAGTTGGCAGGAGAAACCGCCAAATCTATCTTGCCAATGGTATTCTTGGGCAGTCCATTTTCAAGTTTTGTCCAATCTTTACCTCCATTAACGGATTTGTATATGCCCCCCTCCTTTTTCAAGCCTCCCGATATAATCGTCCAAGGCTTACGTTCAGCCTTCCATGCTGCGGCATAAATAACGTTAGGGTTCCCCGGTAATAATTCGATGTCTGAAAAGCCCACTTCATCAGATACGAACAGCACCTTTTCCCAGTTCTCCCCTCCATCTGTAGTTTTAAATACACCCCGTTCAGAATTGCTCTTAAAAGCATTGCCAATGGCAGCAACCCAAACTACGTTACTGTTGGTGGGGTCTATTTCCACAGCACCAATTTGACCTACATTTTTAAGTCCGATATGTTCCCATGTTTTACCTGCATCAATCGATTTGTATACACCTTTTCCACTATTGACATTACTACGCAATCCATCGGAACCTGTACCTACATACACAATGTTTGGGTCGTTTTCCGCTACTTGTATCGCCCCTATTGATGGAGTGTCAAAAAATCCATCAGAAATATTGTTCCAAGTGGTTCCGTAGTCTTCTGATTTCCATACACCACCACCTGAAGCGCCAAGATAAAAAGTGCCTGGTTGCATTGCTACTCCGGTTACTGTTGTAACGCGACCACCTCGGGCTGGCCCTACCGTACGATATTGAAGGGCTTCAAAATCTTGTGAAAATAAGGTTGCACCAGTGGTAAGAAATAATACCAAGAGTAATTTTAGCTGTAAAGGGAGGTTTGTTGCAGTCATGAAATATGTTGTGCTATGTCTTTTATTCTATTGTTATTGGTTATAAGGCTTCAAAAATACATATTATGAATTCATTGTTTATTTAAATAGGTTTAATATGTTGATTTTCAGTCTTCAATAATATTGGCCATAGCGTAAACATCATCAATAAGCGAGATAGAAACGTCAAGATCAATA
>JBFOLQ010000023.1:0-11722 GCA_040830145.1 Flavobacteriaceae bacterium
AGGGTGTGTTCAATGTTTTGTGGCCATCCACAGCCCATGAAGTGGCGCCCTCAATTCCTTTGGCCAAATGTTTCAACTGGTCAACTGCCTTGGCCCAGAGACCGAATGCACCGTCAATATGGACCCAAGCATTGGTCTCTTTCGCCTTTTTACAAATGGTTTCAAAATCGTCAAATGCTCCGCTATTCACATTTCCTGCTTGTAGAACCAAAATTGTATTATCATCCAATTCAGGGATGGCCCCAGGGATTATCCTACCTTGGTCATCCACATCTACCCATTCAATGTTTTCTTGTCCCAGGCCCAATATCCCAATTGCCTTTACAACCGTGGAATGGGCCTGTTTGCCCGCCACAATTCTTATTTTGGGAGCATCCCTAAGTCCCTTTAGATTTATGTCCCAACCATTTCTATGGAGAATGCGATATCTTGCCGCTGCCAAACCACATAAGTTTGCTGTTGATGTTCCACTTACGAATCCTGCGGAGGTTTCATTGGGCAGGTCAAATAATTTCAACAACCATCTTTCCACAACGGATTCCAACTTACTTCCTATTGGGGAAAGGACATTCATTGCCGGTGCTTGGTCCCAATATGTCCCTAGATTTTTAGCGGCCAGGCCTACAGGAACCACACTACCACAAACAAACCCAAAATACCTTCCACCCAGTGTTGCAGTCGTTGCAGGGCCTCCATAATCATTTAGCAGCTCAATTACATGCCCAGCGTTCGTGGAACCAATGGGAAGGTCTTCATCGAACATCGAAAGATTGTCAAGTGCTTTCTGTGTTGGATACACATTTCGGTCAAAAATGCCCTCCAGATACTCAAATGAATATTTTTGGGCCTGCTTGAATATTTCCTTGTCCCTAATTTCTAGAAACATTCTTTCCTGTAATTTCTTAACATCTATTTTATTATATGTTCAATTGATCATTTTATCCAAAATTGCCTCTATATGGATAGCGGTGGTATCTATTATTTTCAATCCTTGGAAGTCTTTCTGATTCAGGACAAAGGGCAATTCAGTTCCCCCAAGGATAAGTCCTTCTATTTTTTTATGTTTTACCAATTCATTGACTATTTCAATCAGTGTTTTTTTGGTCTCGGGATGTATGATATTATACACCAGTTCATCCATATACTTGCTGTGGATAAAATTTTGTTGGGAATTACTGGGAACCACAATCTCTATGTTAAACTCCTTTCCCTTCCTTTGATAAAATCCATTGCCCATTGTTGACTTTGTCCCAAATAATCCAACTTTATGGATTCCCATTTCAGAAATTGCCTTGCAGGTTTCCTCAACAATACTTATCATCTGAACGTTCACGGTACGTGCCAATTCATCATAAACCAAATGAGGGGTATTGGATGCCAATGCAACATAATCCACCCCCGACCTTTCCAATACGCTGATTTTTGACTCCAGGAATTTAACCAGTATATCCTGTTGTCCGTTAAACGCATATGTAAGCATTTCTGTCATATTAATACTATGGATCAGAACCTCGGGATAATCCTTTGTCCCCAATTTCTCCTTAAAGCGTTTGATCAATAATGTATAATATGCGATTGTTGACTCCGGTCCGATGCCACCTATTATTCCTATTCTGTTCACTGTTTTTTAAAGATAATGTGGTTGATTAAATATTGATAAATCGGGATATATCGAACTATTTATTAAAAAAATTACAACTCACTATTAATGAAACTACTAAATTGATGTATGGTCACTTCATTCCGCTTAAAATAGGTCCATTTTCCAATTCTCGTCGCCCTTGTAAGACCAACTTCCGTGAGTTGGGTCATATATTGGGAGATGGTGGATTGGGATAGACCCGATTTTTCCCTGATCAAATCGAGACACACTCCATATTCAAATCCTTCAACCTCTTTATGCGGGGGGAAGTTATCCTCCGGTGTTTTCAACCAGGACAAAATATTGACCCTTGTTTCGTTGGAAAGGGCTTTGCTTATCTTAACGATATCCATTATTTCCCAAATATATAGACAAATCGGTAATTATCGAACTGTTGTTTGGATTTTATTGCCCTTCCATGGGGTCAATCTCCTTCAATATGGCAACAAACTGTCACTGTTGAAAACGCAATCTTCTCCAATGCAATTAAGATTTGCGAGTTGGAAGACTTATTGCTTTCAAATATTTTTCTTAAACAGGGGTAACAATTCTGGAGGATGGTTGATATACCTATGTAATCTAAAAATATTGAGTCATGAAATCATTTTTCACAACTTTAGTTTTGACCATTGCCCTTACATCAATGACCTACAGTCAAGATCGGGGAATGGGACTTGACGGTTTTACCTCCGTATGCACTAAAACCTGTGGTCCGCAAGGGATGCAACTGGAAGTCTATAAAAAAGATAATAGTTCCATGCACATAATCAAACTCTTTCATGTAAAGATTCAGGAGTATACCACATCCACTAGAAAGAACATTCTGGGCAATGACCCATCGATTGACAACTTCTATTCCCAATTGATCACCCATAATGGCAATGCCACCAACAATCAGTTTTGC
This sequence comes from Flavobacteriaceae bacterium, assembly GCA_040830145.1. Taxonomy (GTDB): domain Bacteria; phylum Bacteroidota; class Bacteroidia; order Flavobacteriales; family Flavobacteriaceae; genus JBFOLQ01. Next base: position 2,547 of record JBFOLQ010000023.1, read on the forward strand.
GATAGGGACGGAAATACGATTTGGGGAACTGTCTATTTGGTATCCTATGACAACAATGCTTCCTTTACCAATGGGGAAACGACCTCGATATCAAGTAACGGAAATGACTTTTGCAAGGACTATACATTTAATGAACTCCTTAAGACCTATGAGCTATACAAAATTCAAAACAGCCCCAGTGCCCCCAATTGTACAAGTTTTGAATGTGGCTCCCCGCAATCCGGTGGTGCAGAACAGCATGGGGGCATTCACATGACCAATGACCCTGATGTCCTTCAGCAGGAGGCGTTTGACAATAGTCCCAATAAACCTGTCTCCAATCAAAGTCCTAAGAAAAAAACCAGAAAAAAGTTCCGTTTTTAATCTGTACCATAGGGATTTGGTTTCTTTTCAAAACGGTCCATCCGGATTTTCGGACGGACCGTTTCTTTATGGGTACGGTTTTTTTGCTCAAAACCCGGCCATCTCCTTAAGCGCAATCATTCAGACTTCAACGATTAGGAGTAAACAGTTGTTTACCTACTTACTCAGGTGGGAACTGGTCGTCTTGGACACCGATTATAGGGAGCTCCATAAGAATTTGCCATAAGACACACCCTATAAACATCAATTTGTTTAATTTAACGCGGTAATGGTGGCGATAGCCCTCAATACATGACCAAGCATTTTCCGACATATAAACAACCGGACTCGAAGGACTGTGGCCCCACTTGCCTACGTATCGTGGCCAAACATTATGGGAAGGTCCTCTCCATGGAAAGGGCAAGGCACTTGACCGAGACGGTTCGTATGGGCAGTAGTCTATTGGGCCTGAGCAATGCCGCCGAGGCACTGGGCTTTAAGACCATTGGAGTCAAGATTTCCTTGGAAAAACTACATGAGGCCCCTTTGCCCAGTATCCTGCATTGGAACAAAAACCATTTTGTGGTATTGTACAAGGCCCCCTCCAACACCCATAAAAGGGAAAGGTTTTCCTTTTTTAAAGGAGGGGATTCAGGGCAATATCATATCAGTGACCCCGCGCACGGTCTTCTAACATACAATAAGGAAGATTTTTTAAAAAGTTGGATTGGCCATAATGCCGATGCCACCACGGAGGAGGGCATTGCCCTGCTATTGGAGCCCACACCCAAATTTTATGACAATGAATGGGACGAAGGGAAAGATTCCCTGAGCCTTTCCTATTTGACCCGATACCTCTTTACGTACAAAAGCTTCTTGTGGCAACTGGTCATTGGACTTCTGGCCGGGAGCCTTTTACAGCTCATCTTCCCCTTTCTGACCCAGAGCGTGGTGGACGTGGGCATCAAGAACCAGGACATCAACTTTGTGTACCTGATCCTCTTCGCCCAACTGGCCCTGTTCCTGGGACGCACCTCCATTGAGGTCATCCGGGGGTGGATCCTTCTGCACCTGAGCACCCGTATCAATATCTCATTGGTGTCCGATTTCTTCATCAAGCTCATGAAATTGCCCATTGCCTTTTTTGATACCCGGATGACAGGGGATATCCTGCAGCGCATCAATGACCACCAACGCATTGAACGCATTCTCACCACTTCCTCCCTGAACGTGCTCTTTTCCATGGTAAACCTAATTATTTTTGGCCTGGTGCTCGCCTATTATAACCTGTACATCTTCCTGATCTTTTTGGTGGGCAGTGTCCTCTATTTTGCCTGGATCGCCATTTTCCTCAAAAAAAGGGCCGACCTTGATTACAAACGGTTCTCCCAGATAAGCCAAGAACAGAGCAAGGTCATAGAGCTCATAAATGGCATGCAGACCATCAAGCTCAACAATGCCGAAAAGAAAAAACGATGGGGATGGGAATTCCTGCAGGCCCGATTGTTCAAAATATCCATTGAGGGATTGGCATTGGAGCAATACCAAAATGTGGGCTCCGGTTTTATCAATGAGCTCAAGAACATCCTCATCACGGTACTATCGGCCAAATTGGTCATTGATGGCGACATTACCCTAGGAATGATGTTGGCCATATCCTATATCGTGGGCCAGCTCAACTCCCCCGTAAGCCAGATCATCGGTTTTGTGCGTGAACTGCAGGATGCCAAGATATCCCTGGAACGATTGGCCGAGATCCACAATAAGGAAGATGAGGAAGCGGACTTGGGAAACAAGATACATGACATCCCGGACAATCTCGATTTTGATATCCGCAATATGCACTTTCGGTATACCGGGGCCGAAAAATCAGTCTTTGGAGGCCTCGACCTCCATATCCCGGCCAACAAGGTCACCGCCATCGTGGGCGTGAGCGGCAGCGGCAAGACCACCCTGATGAAGATCCTGATGAAGTTCTATGACCCGGACAGGGGCGAGATCAAATTGGGCCCCCATGACCTACGGAACATCGCCCAATGGGCGTGGCGTGAAAAATGTGGCGTGGTCATGCAAGAGGACTATATCTTCAGCGATACCATTGCGAACAATATAGCCGTAGGGGTGGACCACGTGGACAAGCAACGGTTGGCCTATGCCGTGGACGTGGCCAATATCAGGGAGTTCATCGAGGAGCTGCCCTTATCGTACAATACAAAGATAGGCATGGAGGGCGTGGGGCTCAGCACGGGCCAGAAACAACGGCTCCTGATCGCAAGGGCCGTTTATAAAAATCCGGATTATCTCTTTTTTGACGAGGCCACCTCGGCCCTGGACGCCAACAATGAAAAGGTCATCATGGAAAGGCTGGACCGGTTCTTCAAGGGCAAGACCGTGGTGGTCATCGCCCATAGGTTGAGTACCGTTCGAAACGCAGACCAGATCCTGGTGCTTGATAAGGGCAAAATCGTTGAAATGGGGAACCATACGGCATTGATACAGAAAAAAGGCAGTTACTACCACTTGGTGAAGAACCAATTGGAACTGGGGAAATGAATTAGAATTAGGAATGACGAATTGGGAATTGCACTATGAAGAAAGACAACGTCGTACAAGAAAAAAGTTATGCATTTGCATTAGAATGCATAAAGCTTTATCAAATGCTGACGAAGGAGAAAAGAGAGTTCATACTATCAAAACAATTGTTGAGGAGTACAACGTCCATTGGGGCCAACGTGGAAGAGGCCATAGGAGGCCAAAGTACAAGGGACTTTCTTTCCAAAATGTCCATTGCGTACAAAGAGACGCGCGAAGCCCATTACTGGCTGCGGTTGTTGAGAGACAGTGAAAATATCGAAAAAAAAGATAGCGAAATGTTGATTTCCAAATGTGATGAGTTGTTACGACTAATCGGTAGTATTCAAAAGACCATTAAATCCAAGTTGGACAATTCGTAATTGATTCATTCATAATCCGTAATTTAAAAGAGTGGCCGAAAAACTGGAGGACATAGAGCTCAGGAGCGAAGAGGTACAGGAAATACTCTCCAGGGTGCCCCATTGGATGATTCGTTGGGGAAGTGCCCTCTTCTTGGCGCTCATCCTATTGGTCCTTGCCATCAGCTGGTTGGTAAAATACCCAGATGTCATACAGACCGAGGCCATCATTACCACCCAGGTCCCGCCCCAAAAGGAATTTGCCCGCATCACTGGAAAGCTGGACTCCATCTATGTGCAGGAATCCCAGGCCGTACAAAAGAACACCGTGCTGGCCGTACTGGAGAACTCCGCGAACGCCACGGACGTGCACTACCTTAAGTCCATTTTGGACACGCTGCGGATACGGGGACGGGAAATCAACTTCCCCATTCATGAAGTCCCCATTCTCCTGTTGGGCGATATTGAGACCGCCTATGCCAACTTTGAGAACAGCTATACCGAATATGAACTGAACAAGGCCCTGAGCCCCTTTAGCAATGAGGCACTCGCCAATAGGGTGTCCCTAAGCGAGCTAAGGGTACGGTTACAGCACATGCAGTCACAATACTCCCTGAACCAATCGGAACTGCAGTTAATGCGCAATGACCTGGAACGCAACAAGGCCCTACTGGACAAAGGGGTCATCTCCCAGCTCGATTACGAGAACAAACAACTGCAGATCCTCAATGCCGAAAAAGGATTGAAGAACCTTGGGGCCTCCATTTCCCAGACCCGGGGGGCGATCGCCAATGCCAACAAGGACTCCAAGGGCACCGAGATAACCCGGACCCGCGAGGAGGCCAAACTGCTAAGGAACACCCTGCAGTCCTTCAACCAGCTCAAAAAGGCCATCAGGGACTGGGAGAACACCTATGTGCTCAAATCTGAAATAGACGGCAAGGTCTCCTTCCTCAATTATTGGAGCAGCAACCAGACCGTGGAACAAGGGGATTTGGTGTTCACCATCATCCCCAATGACAACAGCCACTATGTGGCCAAGGTACGGGCCGGCATACAGAACTCGGGCAAGATAAAGGTGGGGCAACAGGTCAACATCAAATTGTGGAACTACCCGGAGACGGAATTTGGCATGCTCCGCGGAGAAGTGGCCTCCATTTCCCTGACACCTGACAATGAGGGCTTTTACCTAGTGGACGTTTCCCTTCCCAAAAAGCTCATCACCAGTTACAACAAGGAAATAGCCTTCCGGCAGGAAATGAGCGGAACGGCAGAAATCATCACCGAGGACCTCCGGTTATTGGAACGGTTCTTTTATCAATTCAGGCAGGCCTTCGATAGGTAAGTGACACTTTTTCAAGAAGCCAATTCTTATCCCATTCCATTTACCCCACCTTCCCTGTTTTTCGAAATACTATATAGAGGGCAGCCACGCCCAACAGGATTATACCGAGTATTAAAAAAGAGTCATATTGCCCAACAAACCGTATGGGATTTGGGTCTCCGTTCAATATCAAAGCACCCCAATAATAGGGTGACGCCGCACTAGTACCTTCATGGGCCAATACATATTCACGTTTAGCCTCTTGCAAGGCGCGTGACTTGGGCAGTCCTTCCCTTAATTTTCCATAGAACCCTGATAGAATCTTATGGCTCGACTTTTCATCTATTTTCCAGAGTGAGGCAATGGAGCTTTTGGCCCCTCCTTTAAAAAAACCCCTGGCCAAGCTCAAGACCCCCTCCCCTTTTTTCCATTCCCCCATGGAGGTATTGCAAGCACTCAGAACCACTAAATCAGCTCCCTTGCGTTCAAAAAAAAGCGTGTCCAGATTTATTTTCCCATCATAAAACGCCAACCAAGGGCCCGTCTTATCCATTCCCGCATGGGTAGAAAGGTGCACTACCTTATATTTACCATACTGTTCCATGAAATTACCATATGAAGCATCATGCAACCGCAATTGCTCTCCCCCAAACCACTTTTCCATTTGGGATGTCCCTTCCTTATCCAAATCAAGGGAAGCCATGGCATCATCCTTAAAATGAACAGGGGCCACCGCCAATGCATTATTTTCGGCACTACTGGTGTACTCCCTTAGTTTCTTCGCAAGGGAAAGGGAATATTCATAATTGGTTTCCACATCAACCACTAAAAAATTACCGGTATTGTTGACCAATGTCTCAAAAGGGAGATAGTTCAATGGGCCATCGGGTACTATGGTCAATTTCTTGAATGTGGTATCTGGCCATGTCTCCTGTAAAGGCAATAGTGCATTATACACCCGTTGTGCTATTTTCCTATAGGTCTGTTCATCGTGTTGGGTCACAAATGGTTTTGACAGTAATTCCCGAAGTTGGCCTATATCTTCCATAATGCCATTCCCTGAAACTTCCTTTATAAAACTATTTGCCTTAGAGACCAGGAGCACGTACTGTTTTCGGGGGGCTACCATATAATGGGCCACCAGGGCATCTTTTGCCAAAGACCGCTGTACTTCCCCTAGGGGCAAAATGGAAAGCTCTTTTTTGTAGTCGTGGTAGGTAGGATATTGAACCTCCAGGGAATCCACGAACGCCTCATATGCATACTTGGTTTCAAAAATCCCATTGGCCAAGGTGTCCCCTTTCAATGTTGACACATCCACCAATGCATTGCGTTTACTTTCCAGTAGTTTTATCCGTCGTCTCAATTGGTATTCCCGTTGTACTATAGGGGCCGGTAAATTCGCCAGTGCATTGGCTTGATTCTGGGCCAAATCCCCCATAAGGAGCATGGCCTTGCCTTTCTCCATAAAATAAAAGGCTGATTCGGTATCCCGCAACTGTTGGCAAACAGCAACTGCCCCGGGGTAAAAGGAGGCCGCCTTTTCCCGCCAAAACAGTTTGGAAAGCTCCTCCCTGCTTTCCATATAAATGACATCCATTAACGCGTCGGCCAACACAAAGGTTTCCAAGGCATACTCTAAATAGTCTTTCCTAGGCTCATATTGGTGGAAAGCCATCCATGCATTGGCCTTGTCCACCAAATATCCCAACACACTTATCTTATGTGGGGAAAGCTCCAACTGCCGTATGGCGGGGAGGGATTCAATAGGTAGCCCACCAAATTGCAAAAGAGCATCTGTTATGGCCATTTGGTATCCATGAAGGGCCTCCCTATACTTTTTCCCCTCCACATCTATATCTGCCCTATTATTATGAATCCTGGACCTTAAAAGTTTATCCGCACCCGCATAGGATTTTGCCCGGGATAAAAACTGTTCCGCCTTTTTGTAATTTCCTTGGCGTTTATAACAAATAGCCAGGTTCATTAAACTATTTGAAACCATGGAACTGTCCTTTGTTTTAGTGACCAACCGCAGGGATTCCCCAAATGCTTGTTCCGCTTCTGTCAGAAGGGATTCCGTAAAGTACACGGCCCCCATATTGAGAAACAGCTGATTCCTATGTGCGTCTTGGAGGTCACACAGTGAATCCAATTGGGAAAGCCTCCTTCTTACCATGGGGACACGTTCCATTGAATCATCTTGGAAAAGGCTCATCAACTCTATTTCCCTAATAATCACCAGCGCTAAATTCCTACAGTCCGGAATCCCTTCAAAAATCCCAATTGATTTTCCGTAATGGTCCAAGGCACGAGCAAAATCACCGGTCTCCTGATACGCCCTGGCCATATTACTATAGGTGATTGCCTTTCTTCTACCTTCATTTGGGTATTGTTCAACAAATAGTTTTCCCATTTGTATCGCTTCATAAAAATTTCCCTTTTCATTTAAGAACCGAATTTGATTGGTCAGGGCCCTCTCAAAAACATCATCCTTTCGACTAGTGTTCCCTTTTCCCAACTTTCTGATCTTATCTGAATAAAACAATGCCCTATCCAAATCGGTTTTATAACATTCCCTGATGAATTGGTAATAAATTTTGGCTACTTGAATGGAATCCACCAACAAGGTTTTCCCCGTTATCAACTCTTGTAGTAGGGTATCTTTTTGGGAAACGGTCAAGGTTGTTTGGTCTACCCTTTGCACATATACTTCATGTACATATCTATTTTCCTGGGCCATCCCCTGAAAGGCAAATACCCCCCCTACAAAGCAACCCTTGAACAATAGACCTAAGATTCTGAAACAGTGTGCAGTTAATGGGTTCATGGACGTACAATTTACTATATCCTAACTTCTCACCATCATTGGAAGTAGGAATCAACCATATACTTCGGAAAAAGATACGTCAGTCCCATACAAAAAGAGTTGTCCTATGGCAAAAATATCTTTTCAAAAAAATCGGCCATGCCCACGTGTCATCAGTACCCATTAAAGTACCTCTGGGATATCAAAAAAAGTGTCCAAAAACTTTTACCAAGTACATGGCTTCCTAAAATGACCCACTCCATCCAACACACACAGCTACTCATAGACAAATGAAGAAAACAAAACATCCTCTAACATAGGGTGGTATTGGCTCTGGGAAACAATCAGATTCTTTAAATCGATCGGCGATATCCCCTCCGTATGGTATCTGGCAGCCATATAGCTCATAAAAGCCGCCGCATAAGAGGTTCCATTCATAGTATGGGTAGTTCCTTGAATGGAAAAGGGAAGATTCTCTCCTGGTGCGGCCAAATCCACCGAAAGGGCACCATAGTTGGAGAAAGAGGCCAACAGCCCCTTTGATTGATCCCTGAGTTGCCGTATATCGCACAAACTGGCCGTAGCTATGATATTCCCAAAGGTGTAGGAAGATGGATAATGGGGGATATCATCGTTGTTTGAACCTGCATTTCCGGCCGAACAAACTATCAGTACCTCTTCTTGGGACTCCTCAATAAATTGCTGTAGTAAATCATTTCCGAATCCATTCCAACCAAAACTCATATTTATGATATCCACATCCCCGTTTTGGACCGCATACCTAAAACCACACAACACATCAAAATAACTAACCCGCCCATGGCTATCAGCCACCTTAATTGGGAGTATTTGAAAAGGAATATTGTTTTGCTGTAATCTGGAGGACAGAATATGGCTTACAACAGTGCCATGTTTTCCGTGATAATCATCATACGGATTGTTGTTGCCCTCCACGAAGTTCCAACCAAAAAGGGGTTGTTGTCCACCGCCCGAACCACTACCTATGGTACTATTATAGAGCAAAGGGGCCGTAAAACCCTCATAATCATACATTATCCCCGTATCCAAGACCGCTATGGTAACCCCCGTATTTTCGGTGACCCTCAAATTCAGTCCCAAATGCGGATCATTGATTTGCGAAAAGGCATCAATATCATTCTCATCCAACTTAAAAACCTTATTGAAGGAAGTCCCCTCCAAGTCATGCTCTGTTTGTGCCGTTCCAATAATTTCCTCTATCTCACCTTGTGGTACATCTTCCCCAAACTTCCAGAGTTCCAGATGCTCATCCGCACAGGTACAGGTCTTTATGTCCTCAATACCATATGCCATTCTAATGGCTTCCTTTTCCTGCGCGGTGGTACCATCCTTGTAATAGACTACCACCTCCCTATTCAATGTTGCCGCATCACCATATGATCCGGTGAGGTTTATTTCTTGAACACCATTCTTCAAAGATTCATTAGCGGTATCCTCTATGTCACACCCAAGTGCCAAAAGTGCCAAGGATACCATTCCCAGCGTTATTTTTCTCATTGTATTATAGTTTGGTTGTCAGTTTAAGGATAAGGAGAGAAAGTCCAAAAAAGGTATATTCCCACAGATATATCCTCCATACCTTGTGATGATAAAGGGTGCCCCCATTGGACTTTCTAGCCAAGAATCAGGTATGACCCTATTATCTAATTGGGAATACAGCCCCAGTTTGGATCGCAATGTCCAGGTGCATCTGGGTCACAATCCAGGAATCAAGTTGCTCCCAATGGTC
>JBFOLQ010000024.1:0-6443 GCA_040830145.1 Flavobacteriaceae bacterium
CCCATTTTTAAAACAGTGTTAAAGGAGGCATCCCACGTCAAATCGACTAATTTTGCCTCTTGGGCCCTTTTTGATATTTCGCCAAAGTCTGAAAAATTACAACTCAGTGGGGTAGTACTGGGAAAGGATTCCACCTCCTTTGTAAATCTTTTTAAGGGAACCCATCCCCTACCCCATAAAATTGCGGATTTTGCCCCTCCCCATGTGGAGTCCATTCTTTCCTACACCTTTGATGAGTATCGGTCATTTGAAAAAAACCGTATGGAATATCTAGGCCTTACAACCCATACGGACTCGCTCTTCAATACCACTGAGGAGGTAGGCATATTGACGTTTGATGGACAGAAGTCCATAATGGTGCAGACCTATGGCCCTGCCGTACTTTCAGATTTTATAAAGTCACGGCAGAAACAAAGTTCCCATCATCAGGGCCATGAGATTATGGATCTTGGGCAAGGTGATTTTTTGGTCCAGGCGCTTTCCCCATTGGTTCCGGCTGGAGAGTACCGGTATTGCAGCATACTCGATAACACCTTTGTCTTCTCAGAACAGGAAGCGGCACAAAAAAAAATTATCAGCGGCCATTCCAACGGAAACAATTTCAGAAAAAGTGCTACCTACCAATCCATATCGGGTGAATTGGCCACGGAATCAACCCTACTATACATTGCCAATGCCAACGGGATGACCAATATGGTAACGGAGTATTTTGGCAAGGAGTTACGGGACGACATGGACCAAACGGGACTGAAAACCTATGCCTATGGGACCCAACTGATTGCAGATGACCAATTTTTTCATTGCCATATCCTTGCCAAAAGAACCGATTCCAATCCAGGAAGAGGGGAAACCGTCCCCTTGTTCAATGTTCAATTGGAACACCCTGTACAAACCCTTCCCCAATTTGTGGTCAATCATTCTACCCGTGGAAGGGATATTGTGGTGCAAGACCAATCGAATACCTTATATCTTATCTCATCAAAGGGTAGCATCCTTTGGAAAAAGCAACTAAAGTCCCCCATTCAGGGGGGCATACGGCAGGTAGACCTTTACAAAAATGGCAAACTACAGCTGGCCTTTACCACCAACGACCAATTTTTGATCCTGGACCGTAATGGTAAGGAGGTTGGGCCGTTCAACATGGAGTTTGAGGGAGGCAATCTCAATGAATTGGCCGTTTTTGATTATGACAAACGCAAAAACTACCGTTTTGTGGTCACCCAAGGCGAAAAGGTGTTCATGTACAACACCAAGGGAGAAATTGTAAAGGGATTTACCTACGTACGGGCCGAAAGTCCTATCCTTAGGACCCCCAAACACTTTAGGATTGGCGGCAAGGACTACCTTGTGTTTCAATTAGAGAATGGCAGCCTAAAAATATTGAACCGTGTGGGGAACATACGGGTCAAGGTTCCCCAAAAAATTGATTTTAGCGATAATGAGGTCTACTTGCTCAACAATAAATTTACTTTGACCGATCAGAAGGGGATTCTTTATCAGATTGGGGCCAATGGTAAGATGAATACCGCCGATGCCAAGCTCTTCAAAGACCACGGGCTCTTTACCACGAGTAAGACCTTGGTCACCATGAGTGATAATATTCTCAGCATCAAAGGGAAAAAGGTTGAGCTGGAATTGGGGGTCTATACACATCCCCATATTTTTTACATCTACGATAAAATCTATGTAAGTGTCACTGATATGCAGAACCAAAAGGTATACCTCTTTGACAGTCAAGCAAGGCCCATTCCCCATTTTCCCGTCTACGGGACCTCAGCCGCCGACCTAAGTGATGTTGACAATGACCGTAGACTTGAATTAATCACCGTCACCTCGGACAACGAAGTACAGCTCTATCGGTTTTAGTACCGGGCTCCATTCGGCACACATATGTTCAGAGCCTGACAGCATCTGGTTTTCCCACTCCCCCAACCAAAGTGCCGCCTTATCTTTTGTTGTTCAACCTCTTCTATCCGAACTCGTCTTGAGTTGTAGGATTCAAACGAGGATTTAAGATTTTGCAGCAAATCTTTACAGCTCAAGACGAGTTCTCCATCAATCCACACACAAAAAAAGACCGTCCATACAAAGTATTCCCAATGGCAGGCCATGTTTTATAATTTCCCCTGTTAACCTTTCGCTCACATGGAACATTAAGTAAAAAACGATGACATGAAAACTACTGAACATTCATTCAAATATCTGGCCTTGGTCCTAGTCTTCCTCATGGCCGGAACCCAGACCACCCAAGCACAATTTTTAAAAAAACTAGGAAAAAAAGCGGAGGAAGCAGCCAAACGAACCGTTGAGCGCCGCGTTGAAAAAGAAACCCAAGAGAAAACTGACCAGGCCCTGGATAGCATCCTCGAGCCCAAACAAAAGAAAAAAAAGACCCCTGACATGCGGGAAGACAGTCCTTCCCAAGGCAGTAACGGAAAGACGAACGATGCCCCAATGGGAGACGACGCACCTACCAACACCACATCTGACAAAGACAAACCCATTGAAATCTATAGTAAATTCGATTTTGTCCCGGGTGATAAAATTCTCTTTTTCGATGATCTCAAAAACGACTTTGTAGGTGACTTTCCCTCAAAATGGGATACCAACGGGGGTGGTGAAGTGGTCATGATCAACAATGAGAAATGGTTTAAGCTAGAGGGGAAATCATTTTTCTTACCCCAGTTGAACGGTAAATTTCCGGAAAACTATACCGTTGAGTTTGATTTGTTCACCAACGGATTTGACAACAAATCGAGCTCCTATGCCCTAACAAGCCTTATGTTTTCAGACAATAACGGATTCGATTACGGCAGGCAACATAGCTACTATGAATTGAGTTTTTGCCAGTACATCGCTGCTGGATATATGGCCCGAAAGGGTACGGGGGACCGTGACTTTTTCAAAACCACAGGGCGTGACTATCGGGATGTCGTCAAAAATAAACAGGCCAAGATATCCATTGCCGTAAATAAGAATCGTGTTCGCATTTGGCTCAATGAGAGCAAATTAATGGACGTACCCAGATTTTTGACTGAGAATATGGGCTATTTTAAAATGTATACCAATAATTTCAGGACGGATGAAAAGGACAATCTGTACATCAGGAATTTCAAAGTCGCCGAAACGTCCATCGATTATCGAAGTACCTTATTGAAAGAGGGGCGGTTGTCCACAACCGCCATTTTGTTCAATAGCGGATCAGCGGTCTTAAAACCGCAATCCATGGGCATGATCAGGCAAATTTACCAAGTACTGCAGCAAGACACTTCCATGAAATTGAAGATTATTGGACATACGGACGCCGATGGTGGGGACCAAGCCAACATGAAGCTTTCAAAAGACCGGGCCGAAGCAGTCAAAAAAGCTCTGGTGGGTGTATACGGCGTGGATGCCAGCCGATTAATGACCGACGGGAAGGGAGAGAGTGAACCCATGGCTGACAACGGCACCCCTGAGGGCAAGGCCCAAAACCGTAGGGTTGAGTTTATCAGGATATAAATTAATGGACATCGTACAACAGATATTGGATGTGCATCATTGGATAAAAACACAGTAAAATGAAAATAAGATTTCTCCTTTTTTTGACATGTATGGCCCTGGGCACATACACAGGACTGACGCAATGCAGCAAATACTATCCCTTCAAGGATGGGGCCACCCTACAATACACCCTTTTTGACAAAAAGGGGAAAGGGGATGGCCAGATTGACTATACCATACACAAAACCAGTGACAACGGTGCCACTTTGAAAACCAGTCTTACAGACAAAAAGGGAAGGCATGTATTTACCTCTGATTACGGTATCACATGCACCGGAAATGGTATTAGCATTGACTTTCAATCACTGGTACCTTCCCATATGGTTTCACAATATGAGGAAATGGGAGTGGACATGAATATTGATGGGACCGACATTGAACTGCCCAATGAACTGCGTGTTGGCCAAGAATTGAACGATGCCCATGTCAATGTGACCATAAACATGGCGGGTATGAAAATGAAAAAATCGGTGACCACTACGGGTCGCAAGGGTGAAAAAAAAGAAACAATCAGTAACCCTGCCGGAAATTTTGAATGTTACGTCATCAGTGAGACCAACCATACCGAGACCATGAACATGGGACAGGCCATGACAAATAGAATATGGCTCTCTGAGGGCATAGGTATCATTAAACAAGAATCCTATAAGAAAAATGGTGCACTTCTCAGCCGTATGGAGCTGTCGTCCCTAAGCCTTTAGACCATGCACTCCCCATATACTGATAAATGACCTCCTTGCTTGACATTCCGAACCAAATATAAATCGAAAATAAAATGAAAACTCCGCTCAAATTATTCTTTCTACCGGTATTTTTTGCCCTGACAATTTCCTGCGTCCATGATTATCATGGAGGAAACGGGCAAGATATTGAATTCACTGAAACAAACTATGTGTACGAAGGTCATCTGTACCAAATCCATTTAAAAGCCGAAATAAAGGCCCTGGATATTGAAATCAAGGAATTGGAGGATATTCTGGCCAATGGGCAAGGGGACAACAATACCCAACAAGAGCTGGCCAAGGCTTACGAACAAAGGGATTTTTTGAATAAAGAACTCCAGGGCATCATAGACCTGGAACAGGTAGGTTTAAAATTGCCCAAGCCCAAGCCCCCTTGTCCCAATCCGCAAAACTGTGACTTTTCTGATTTGAAATATGTACTGACCGACAGTAAAGTACAGCAAATTTACCTTCAATTTTACAATGCACAGGACCAGCTGGTAGGAGGCGGGAACATTGACGACCTAATGTCATTGGCCGGGAGCAAAGGCCAGTTACATTACAGTCATTTGGGCATGGCCCCAAATACGGGGGTCGTGGCCAAAATCAAGGTGTTCGTAAAAACCTCGGATAAAAACGAACGCTCCTATGTCGTAAACTAAAAAGATATAGTTTATCTTAAGGGTGCCTTGGAAAACCTGAAAAGGGTATAAATACCAAGGCACCTTTTTTATATGAAACACATTCTTCCCGGCCTTTTCCTCGTATTCCTGGTTTGTGCACATGCCCAGGAACCTGACTATGAAAAACAAATTGCCACCTTAACGGAAAAGGCGTATTCCTTTTACGGTGTTGAAAAAGATTCTGGGCAACTGTACTTTGACAAAATAGAGCGTTTGGCCCAGGCACATGGGGATACCCTCACAGCATTGGACATCCTGATAACCTCAAACCGTCATTTGGCGGATTTTTTTGATTTACAGCGTATCAGGAAAAACCTTCTTACGATTGATGCCCTTGTCAATTCCCGTACCTCCTTTCTCGAAAATTTGGATGACCCCTTGCTCTACCAAAATTCCATCAACTACGACAAGGGCAATTATTATTTTAAGATTGGCGATCTTCAAAAGGCCAAGATATTTTTCAATGGCATCAAGGATTCATACCACGGCCGTGATGTCCGGACACTGGGTAGCGACCATTTTGACCTCCTTTCTGTATCCTTTAGCTTTTTGGCCAAAATATATGAGTTGGAAGACAAGCCTCAATTGGCCAAGGATTACTATCTCAACAACATACAACTGATCAAAGAGGTTACCCCCGATGATTTAGGCGACCTCAACATCAACCGTGCCCTATTGGCCGAAGTGTTACGGGAGGAAGGGGACATTGTATCGGCGAACTCCTATCTGGAACTGGCCTTAAGTGATGCCCTGACGAATGCCAATAACCCCAACAGAATTGTCTCTGTGGCGAACAATTTGGCGGATAACCACTTGACTTTGGGACAAACCGAAGAGGCCTTGCACTATCTATCGGTCATGGAAAAATACTTGGATAAAAGTCCCCATTTTAAGCACTTATACCATCGTACCAAGGCGAAAATGGCCCAAAGGGAAAAAAGGATGGGAGATGCCCTATTGGAAATGGACCTTGCGCTAGAATCCTACTTGTACCAGCCCCAGCAAGTAAACAACAGGTCCCTGGCAAACATGCAAAAGGAAAAGGCAAAAATATTGGGCCTAGACAACCAATACCAGCAAGCCTTGGACCTCGTCAATTCGGCACTGGATACCTTACAAAGCCATAGCAACCCCATATTTCTGGAGTTAATGGGCCTCAAAACACAGTATTTGAACCACTTAAAAAACTATACAAAAGCTCATGATATGGGGCTTAGAGCCGTTTCATCGCTAGATAGCCTTAAGGCCGACTACCATTACAGTTCGGACAAAATCCATTTAATGGAAAACACGTTTCCCCTCTTTGAGTCGGTTTTGGAAGCCAATTTTGCCCTTCACGAGGAAACAGGGGATCCAAAATACCTCGAAAATGCTTTTTTCTTTATGGAAAAAAGTAAATCCGTATTACTTCTAGAGGCCATACGGGCTTCAAGGGCCTCCAAGTTTGCCAAGGTGCCCGATTCCCTAGTGGAAAAGGAACGTCTTTTAAAAACAG
>JBFOLQ010000025.1:0-15360 GCA_040830145.1 Flavobacteriaceae bacterium
GCCAACTGACCACAGGCAGCATCGATATCCTTTCCTCTGGAGCGGCGTACCGTCACTGTTATGCCATGGTCCATAAGTACATCCTGATACAATTGCAACGCATGGTCTGACGCTTGTGTAAAAGCCTCGTCCCCAATGGGATTGTACTCTATCAGATTTACCTTTGATGGAGCAAACCGGCAGAATTCCACCAACGCATCCGCATCTTTCCTTGTGTCATTGATACCCTTCCAGACCACATACTCATAGGTAATCCTGCTCTTGGTCTTTTGGTACCAATACTGCAAGGCCTCCCGTAATGCATGCAATGGAAAAGTAGCATTGAAGGGCATAATGGAGGTACGTACCTCATCAATGGCTGAATGTAAGGACACCGCCAAATTGAACCTGACCCCCTCATCCGCCATTTTTTTGATCATTTTAGGTACCCCGGATGTAGAAACGGTAATTCGTTTGGGAGACATTCCCAGCCCTTCCTTGGAAGTGATCTTTTCAATGGCACCAAGTACATTTCCATAGTTCATCAAAGGTTCTCCCATACCCATAAAGACAATATTTCCCAAAGGGCGGTCAAAATAAAGCCTGCTTTGGTTATCAATGGCTACCACTTGGTCGTAAATCTCATCGGGATTCAGGTTACGCATCCGTTTTAAACGGGCCGTGGCACAAAATTTACAGTCCAAACTGCAGCCTACTTGGCTGCTCACACAAGCTGTAGTGCGGGTATCAGTGGGGATCAATACCGATTCCACTGTCAGCCCATCATGTAAACGAACTGCATTTTTAATGGTTCCATCATGGCTTCGTTGCATTAGATCCACATTAATGTGGTTGATCACAAAATGGTTCTCTAGAAGCTCCCGCATATCCTTTGACAGATTGGTCATCCCCCCAAATGAATGCGCCCCTTTTTTCCAAAGCCACTCATACACTTGGTTGCCCCGAAAGGGTCGGTCACCCTGGGACACAAAAAAATCCCGTAACTCTTCAAGGGTCAGGGCTCGAATATCTTTTTTGGAATGGGCCATCTTGACAAAGGTAGAAAAAGAAAGTCCCGACGCTAGGGTCAGGACTCCTGGGATTCCCCATACAATACTGTTGGTCTATAATATCAACATGGCATCGCCATAGGAATAAAACTTATAGCCTTCCAAAATCGCCTCCTTATACGCCCTTTTGGTAAGGTCATGGCCAATAAAGGCGGAGACCATCATGAGCAAGGTGGATTTGGGCAAATGGAAATTGGTCACCATGGCATTCGCAATGCTGAATTCATAGGGTGGAAAAATGAATTTATTGGTCCACCCCTCAAAGGTATTCAAGGTCCTCTCTGAAGAAACGGCACTTTCCAAGCCCCTCATTACCGTAGTCCCCACGGCACATACCTTTTTCTTATTCTTTTTGGCCCCATTGACAATCTCCGTGGCCTTCTCATCTATGACAAGTTCCTCACTGTCCATTTTATGTTTACTAAGATCCTCAACCTCTACAGGGTTAAATGTCCCCAATCCCACGTGTAAGGTCAATTCAGCAAAGTTGATGCCCTTTATTTCCAGTCGTTTTAGCAAATGTTTTGAAAAATGGAGTCCAGCGGTAGGCGCCGCCACTGCCCCTTCATGCTTGGCATAAATGGTTTGATAGCGTTTCTCATCCTCGGGTTACACTCCGCGCTTTATATACTTGGGAAAGGGTGTCTCCCCCAAATCACGTAACTTCCTCCTAAATTCCGTATAGGAGCCATCATAGAGAAAGCGCAATGTACGTCCACGTGAGGTAGTATTGTCTATTACTTCGGCCACCAAACTTTCATCATCCCCAAAATACAATTTATTGCCAATTCTGATTTTCCGGGCCGGATCCACCAATACGTCCCAGAGACGTTGCTCTTCATTGAGTTCACGAAGCAAAAAGACTTCAATACGCGCACCGGTCTTTTCCTTATTGCCATACAAACGGGCCGGAAAGACTTTGGTATTGTTAAGGACCATCACATCATCCTCATCAAAATAATTTATCATGTCCTTGAAGAGCTTGTGTTCTATTTTTCCCGTTTCTCGATGGATGACCATTAATTTGGATTCATCCCTGTTTTCTGCGGGATATTCTGCCAAAAGCTCCTTGGGAAGCTCAAAATTGAAGTTGCTCAGTTTCATGTACCAGATTTATAAACGGGGGCAAATATACGATTCCAGTATAGGGGTTGTCAAGTAAATGGGGCCTTAATTCCGATTATGCCCTTTTTGTGGAAAATCCAACCCCTTCGATATCATTCCAAAAGTCGGGATACGATTTGGAAACTACCCCTGCATCATTGATGAACAGGGGGACTCTAAGGGCCAAGGGAGCAAAGGCCATGGCCATGCGGTGGTCATTATAGGTATCCACGGCTATATCCTTTGTCAAATTATCCGTGGCTTCCAGGGTAAGACTTTCATGGGTCACGGTCACTGATGCCCCAAACTTTTTGAGCTCTGTCTGCATGGCTGCCAACCTATCGGTTTCCTTTATGGGCAATGTGTGCAGTCCTGTCAAATGGCAGCCCATCCCCAATCCCAAGCAGGTTACGGCAATGGTCTGGGCAGTATCGGGTGCATTTGCCAAGTCCAGTTCCAGGATGCCCGGCTCCTGTAGTCCTACTTTTTTCAGACGGATGGAGCCCTCCCCAAAATGGGTCTCTACCCCAAGCCTTTCATAGACCTTGGCCAAAACACTATCGCCTTGTAAACTGTTTTTTTTGTAAGAGGATAGGGTAATTTCCGCCCCCACATCAGATAGGGCCACTATACTATAGTAATACGAAGCCGAGCTCCAATCAGACTCTACCGTAATCTCCTTTGGAGGTATATCCTTTTTGGGCCACACCTTAATCCTATTTCCATTGAACTGGGTCTTTACCCCAATTTCGTCCAACAGGGACAAGGTCATGTTAATATAGGGTACGGAAGTCACCTTGCCCACCAAATCAATTTCAAGTCCGTTTTCCAAACTTGGTGCAATCAGCAGTAAGGAAGAAATATATTGACTACTTATATTGGCGGGAAGGCTCACCAAATTCTTTTTGAGTTTCTTTCCATGTATCCGTAACGGGGGGTATCCCTCGTTTCCGGTATACGAAATATCGGCTCCGAGTACGTGGAGGGCATCCACCAACACCTTAATAGGTCTTTCGGTCATCCTTTTAGAACCCGTTAGGGTAACGCTTTTTCCTTCTTGTGATGCAAAATACCCCGTCAAAAAACGCATGGCCGTACCCGCATGGTGAATATCTACCTCGCCTTTGATAGTACCCACCCCTTTTCCCATGGCTTGGGCATCATCTGAATTGGAAAGGTTTCTTATGGAAATATGGGGATATAGTGCCTGAAGTAGCAACAAGCGGTTGCTCTCACTTTTTGAACCCGTAATCCCAATACTCTTGCTGAATCCCTTGTTATGGGGCCCTTCTATGTGCAGTCTCAAAAATTCCGTAATTTATAAAGGGCCAAAGATACGCTATTTGAGTTTTTTGTTCTGATGGTGCCTATCATGGTCCCGTTGGGTCTTGATGGTCATTTTTTTGGCAAAGGCATCCTGGAGATCTATCCCGGTTTGATTGGCCAGGCATAATACCACAAAGATAACGTCGGCAAGTTCTTCCCCCAGGTCTTTTTCCTTATCGGAGGCTTTTTCACTCTGCTCCCCATATCTGCGGGCAATGATGCGGGCCACCTCTCCCACCTCTTCGGTCAACTGGGCCATATTTGTCAATTCGTTGAAATAACGTACCCCGTGCGCCTTGATCCATTGATCTACTTCTGTCTGGGCATTCTTAAGACTCATTTCGCGTGTATTGGATTTACTGCTTTAGGCTGCAAAGTACTTATAAAAACCCGTTTATACGGGATTTTGATACACAGTAGTGATACAGGGCGGAAGACTATATTTTTTCCAATACAATATACGTCTGGTCCTGTAGTGAAACTGCATTTCCAAAAAATTGTTTTATGATGGGATAGGCACCACTATTGTATTGGGTAGCCTTCAGTTTAAAATCAAAGAACAGATTAATGGTCCCTGATGATTCCTCACAACCAAAACGCAATGCCCCACTATTCCCGGGCAAAGCTATGTTCTTGGCACTTGGCATGTCCTTCACCTTATATCCATCCGGAATTTTGATACTTGCCATAAACCCATAACTCCTCAAATAACCAAAGTCAATGGGATAGTGCCTTTCTTCCCGTTTAAAAGGGTTCTCGGGAAAAAACCGAACAATAAACGGATTAAAGTATATGTTCTGTCCCTGAACAACGTCTTCCATCCCAAACGTGAACCGTTCCGTTACTTTTTTATCCCCTGATAAATCTCCCTTAATTTCATATGAGTCTATAACAAGCCCTCCGCCCACGCTTTCTTCCACATCATCCAAATACTGTGCTTGTGACATGGAATTGATTTTTTTCCGTTTGAAAATTGATTCATATCCCATTGAGATTTCATCAAACACCCCATTGATCCTCCCGCTTTCAACATCAAAATTCATTTGGGCCCTTATGGTGCGTTTGTTCTTTTTTTCTGGCTGGATATCCCACCAATAGCTGTCCCCGTCCAAATTCATGACCCTTCCATAATAATTGAGGCAGCGATAGGGCAGGATTCCAAAGGGCATATTTTTGTCAGTAGCATCGAGTAAATACGTTATTCCCCCTATCTCAGTTCTTGCAACCACATAATTAAAATCACTCATAACCGGATGTTGGCGCTTTGGCAATCCGTTAGCCCTGGTGGAGAGTAGCATTAAATCGGTTTTTAACCCCGCCGCATTCAATAGGTTGATAAGGGTAATGTTGATTTCGGCCACATTGCCCCTCTTATTGTCGAAGGCCTGTTTTACCCGGTTATTCCTAAAAATCCCGAATTTTTCGTTCCATGTATAATGCTCCTGTACAAACTCATAGATCCTTGTGGCCTTCGCCAAGGGGTCCTTTGTAAAAAAAAGCTTGTCCGGCACCCTTTTTTCAAAAAAATTCTTTTTACGCAACTGCCCCCCTATATCCTTATCAGACCTGAATTCCTTGTCCACATCCTTCCATGACTTTGTAAAACGGTCCTTACTACCGTTTAGGCGTGTGTATTCAGACAGTTCAAATTTTAAAATGGACCTGTAATTTCTACCTGAGAGCATAAAAGCCTCATCGTCCTCAAAAACTGGCACATCCTTCATGGCGTACTTGAGCACCTCGCAACTTGCCTCCATGGCATAACCAGGAACCTTAAAACAGTACTTCTCTACCGTAGCTTCATTGATATGTAGTTTCAATTCCCCAATCAATGACCTATTGTACACATAGTTGCCTGGTATTTTGGCGTTGTACTCGGTATATAACTTTGGAATGTTTCCCTGGAATTCCCAACCGGTTAGGTTAAAGAAAAATGGGGATTGTACCTCATAGGAATACTCCAAAATGGAACCTACCTGTACATTGGGGAAAGTAAACCGCTTCTCTGACCAACGCTCGCTGACATCCACCTCATAAACCCCGTCCGCATTCAGCCCGGAACTCACCTTTCCATTATGGGTAATGGCCCTGATTTTGCTTACTTTTTCCCTACTTTTTTCCGTATGGTAATAGGGAATGGAAATCTCCGCCTCTTCAAACCCTTGTTTATCGAGAATCTTCTTTTTAGCGTGATATTTGGTAATCAGCCAAATACGATTTTGTCTAACTTCAAAATAATTCTCCCCCTTTTCATAAAGATACACCGCATGGGCCGTGGAATCTTTCCCATATTCCTTAAAACTGTTTTCAAAAGGGGTGGGCCTGCCAAACTCATGTTTTTGCTGTGCCACCAAACACATCGAAACCAAGCAAAAACAATAAATGAAGATATGTTTTGTCATAACGGGTCTCACTCTCACATTTTGGTCAAAACCACCTTTTCATTTTGCTTTTCGACCAACTTTTTAAAAAACTCTTTTAGGGCAGCATATTGCGTGGCCGGAAAAATGGCCTGATTGATTTTTACAACGGACATTATCTGGAGTCCCGTAGCTGTTTCGCTTGCCATATAGGTAAATTGGCCCGCTCCATTGGGCAAGGAAAATTTCACATTTTCAGGCTTTGACTCCAAGGAATACCCTTCGGGGAATTTAATCATGAACTGTAATTTATCTTCCCACGGGGTCACAAAATCCACAGGGTATTTTCTTTCGTCCAATTTAAACGGACTTTCTCCCTGTGATTCAAAGAATAAGGGATTAAAGTATATTTTATCCCCAATGACATCTACCATATCCGCAATGGTTATCTTATAGCTTTCCCGGATATCCTTGCCCAAATCCCCCTTGTGTTCAATAGAGTACCCATCTACCTCAACTGCTCCCATTTCATTCTCAATTCCTTCTATATATGAAGCCTCTTCCTGATCAAAATGATTGTTCCTGAACATATAGGCCCCATAACCGGAATAGGTAGTCCTCATTTGGCCGTTGACCGTACCGTCCAAGGAAATATCCCCTATCATCTGTTTTGTCGTGGCCGCCGAAATCTGGGATTGCATATTGATTGGGGTTGACATGCCATCCTCCCCTATCAAAAGCCCGGTCCAGTTCAATGCCCTAGTGGGCAATAGATTCGGAAGCGCAAATTTATTTGAGGCATCCATCAATACCGTTTGACCCCCTACTTTCGCGGATGCCACTACATAATTGAACCCTTCACGGGTTGGGAACAGTGGCACGCCATTATCCCGCGTACTCACTAAAACGGGATTTGATGTAATCCCTGCCTCATTCAACATGGCGACCAACATTAAATTGATATCAGCTACATTGCCCGCTTTTTCATTAAATGCCTTCTTCACACCCAAATCTGTATACTTCCCGTAATAGGAGTTCCAATTCATATGGTTCCTTACCAAATCAAAGATCCTGAATATCTTTTCCTTTTCACTGGTTGCCCCCTGGGTTGCTTGGGCCAGCGCATCCTTAAAATACCTTCGCTGTTCCAATTGCCTCCCAAAATTATCACTGTCATAAATTTTCTTTGCCACCTCTTGCCAATTGGTGGTATAGCTCTCAATAGGGGAATTGGGCAATTTTACATATTGAAGCTCATAATTGACGGCACTTCTGTAGTTGTCCATATTGTTCACATAGGGCTCCTGCACCAAGGCAGGTACATTCTCCATAATCACTTCCGAAACATTTTCCGTAAACGACACCGAACCTGTCTGGTACGTGGTGGTTACGGTAAGATTGCCTCCACCACGGGATTTGTTTTGGTAATTAATCCTTCCCTGTTTCGTACTTTTTTGAGGCTGAAAGGTCAAATATCCCTTGATTTTAGGGGCAAATACAAAATATTCTGGAATGGAAACCATTACATTTTGATACTTTATCGGAATATCGTACTGCAGCACAATCTCATCTATGGTCGTATAATAGGGGGAGGATATATTGTACATATATTCAATGATGCTCCCTTCGGTGACATTGGGCATCGTAAAGCTTATTTCATCGTAATACTTGGAAAGTTCCTTGGTAAAGGTCTGGGACCCCTTTAATTTGGTCTCTTCCACTCTTGGGCCCTTTAGGTTATAGGTAACGGCCTTGAGTCCTGATAAGCGTTCCTTATCACTTTTAGAGCCTCCCGTATAGAGCTTTTCGGTTTTGGTGGCGTAGTCAAATCCTTCTTTTTTATACATTTTGATCCGTTCATGTACCTCGGTCTTCAACTGAAACCCTTGGCTTTGCACATACTGGTAGTATACCCTTACCTTTCTGTACAAAACGGCAGCAGCAGCCGTGGAATCCGCCGGATACGTTGTTTCCCGTAAGGCTTCTTCAGACACTTTACCAAACTTGACGTCTTGGGCCTGCCCATGGAATATGATACTGAACAGCAGACAGAGTGTTATGATTTTTTGTGGCATGATGTACTAATTGATGGGATTATATTCTGACCAACACCAATTTGGCCTGGTCACTCTTTACTACTTCTTGACGAAACTTTCTATATTCATTATACCGCTCCTTGGGATACTTTCCCTTTTTGACCAGTAACCTTCTACGGACCGTAATATGTTTTTCATCAGGCATATCATAGGCCACTTCGTAAAGTCCGAATTCACTTTCCATGGTTACGGGCCTTGGCATTGCCTCAATATCAAAACCATCTGGCAATGTCATATTCAACGTAGCCTCTTCCTCAAAGCCCCGGACAATCTCAAAGGGCAACTTACGTTCCCTATACCGTTTGGGAACAAAGGTGTTTTGGGCAAAGGCATTGGGTGCCACAAAAAACCGATTGCCGCTTTTGTTCGCATAATTATCGGCCTTCACCTTGATTTCCTCAAAAAATTGGACCTTACCCCTGTCATTCCCATACTGGACGGATTCTATTTCCAACCCATTGATATGGCCCCATTCCCTTTTATAATAACTGTGCTGGTCTTCCTTTTTTTCTTTCTCGATTGAGTAGATATTGTCATAATCAATCCCCATGGAAGTCCTTTTAACCTCACCGGTCAGGATTCCTGAGGAAGAAAGTTCGTAATGGGCATTGACCATTTTCTTGTTTTGCCCATCGGAATAGGAAGGGGTCTTTATAATCCTACCCCCATTGGCCGAAACCTCAAATACATTCCTATTGTCGGTAAAATCCCCCAAGAATCCAAAAGGCATGGTTTGACTGGTACATTCAAGCCAAATGGGGTCCTTGCCTTCCTGTGGAATATTCAAGATTACATGGTTTGATTGCCCCAAAAAACTGGGAAAGTCCTCATCAATATCTGCATGGTATTCGGGACCTGCGTATACGCGTACATAATTGGATGGAACACCTACTGCCCCCAAGAGGGCCTTGGTATAATTGGTCAAGCCCTTGCAATCACCGTACTTCACCCCATCAACATCCTTGGCACTTATGGGCTGTATCCCACCAATCCCCTCCTGGATACTTATATAACGGGTATTCTTTTGAACGTAGTCATAGATAATTTTTGCCTTTTCTATGGGATCTTCGATTCCCTTTACCATATATTGGATCTTTCGAACCGTTGCTTCCGGAAGTTCGTCACGTTCCCTTAGTAAATTGACGTACATCCATTTTCCAAGGGCATTCCATTCCCCATTACTGCCCATATAACCTTCATAGTAAAACTTTTTGGGGGATACCATAAGTCTTGGAGCCCACAATCTAAGGGCAGGTGCCAATTCTTCTTGGGCAATCGCCCCTATGTTTTCCGCTTCATATCGCACATACCCATCACCGTGGTCCACTTTAATATCATATCCCTCAAAATTGAGTTGCTTTTCCAACAATCCTACATCAGGGGCATACTGCACTTCAAAGACATTTTTCTGTGTACTGACCCTATAATCATTTACAGGATACCAAAAGGGAATATAGGCCGTATTATCTGAAGTGGACTCATAGGAGAACTCAATGGTATACGGATAATCAATGGGCGTATATTCCAAGTAAAGGATCCTACTATCCTCATATAGGGAAAAGCCACTTACGGCCGAAACATCTATAAAGTCCGATTTTTTAAAGCTCTTGACCTTGTTGCCCATCTTATCATAGACATTGGCGGAAATCTTTCGGATTTTTTCTGAATTGTCGTAATATGTATACACCCCAGCATCTGAATTGCCCTTTTTGTTAAGGATCGTAACTACCTTGCGGTAGCTTGTATTCAATTCCTTTATATTGGGGATGTCTATTTTGGTATGCTCATGCCGCACCACGGAGTTGGCCCCATCCGTTAGGGAAGAAGGAATCAAAAGGGCTTGGTAATCCGTATTTTGTGCCTTTAGGGTCTGAATCCCCAAAATTAAAAGCAACAATAGTATTCTCACTTGGTTTTAAGTTGGTTAGGGCTTTGTTTCGTACAAGTATCGTTCTATTCCAGTTAATTTTTATTTTTTTTCGATAATGGCCCCTATTCCTTCTTTTTTGTGTCAATCACAATGGTCACTGGCCCATCATTCAATAGATCAACCTTCATATCAGCACCAAAGATGCCCGTGCCTACCTTTTTCCCCAGTTCGTCCTCCAATTGATTTACAAAACGTTCATATCGCGGTATGGCCACATTGGGTTTGGCAGCCTTGATATAGGAAGGCCTATTCCCCTTTTTGGTACTGGCATGAAGGGTAAATTGGCTCACTACAATGGCATCGCCCCCTATGTCAATCAACGATCGGTTCATAATTCCATCCCCATCATTAAAAATACGCAAATTGGCCACCTTTTTGGCCAACCATGCAATATCCGTATCCGTGTCGGCATCCTCAACCCCCAAAAGAATGAGCAACCCACTCCCGATACTTGAAACTTTCTTGTGATCAACGGTCACACTGGCCTTGGTCACACGCTGTACTACTGCCCGCATAACCTCCTTTCCATCCCTCCCCCACGAAGAAAGGGACCCATTTGTTGTTCTCTATCCATAGGTATCCATTCTATAGGTATCTTCCTCCCCCGTGACCATTTGCACATAGCTGCGATATCGGCTCCATGCGATCTCCTCTGTTTCCAGGGCTTTTTTGACAGCACATTTGGGTTCGTCCAAGTGTAGGCAGTCATTAAATTTGCAATGCGCCTTTTGGGCAAAAATCTCGGGAAAATAGTCGCCTATTTCCTCCTTATCCATATCTACTATGCCAAAACCTTTGATTCCCGGTGTATCAATAATGCGCGCACCAAACTCCAAGTCATACATTTCGGCAAAGGTGGTGGTGTGCTGGCCTTGGGCATGCTGTTCTGAAATTTCGGCCGTACGTACTTCCAGTTGCGGCTCCAACGCATTGATCAATGTAGATTTTCCGACACCTGAATGACCAGAGAACATACAGGTCTTGCCCAGCATCATCTCCCGCACCTTATCCACGTTCTTACCATTCTTGGCAGAAATGCCCAGGCAGGTATAGCCTACCTTGCGATAGATATCGGCCAAATATTTTACCTCATCCAGTTCTTCGTCTGAATACGTGTCAATTTTATTGAACAGTAACATCACGGGAATATCATAGGCTTCGGCCGTGGCCAAAAACCGGTCAATAAAGATGGTATAGGTAACGGGGTTGTTAAGTGTCACCATCAAAAAGACCTGGTCTAGATTGGCCGCGATGATGTGCACTTGTTTCGATAGGTTGACCGACTTGCGGACAATGTAGTTCTTACGATCTTCAATCCCAGAAATGACCCCTATGGTCTCATCACCTGTTGTCTCCAAGTCAAACTGCACACTATCCCCAACAGCCACGGGATTGGTACTCTTTATTCCCTTGATTCGGAACTTACCCTTGATCCTACATTTATAAACCACACCCGATTCGGTCTTTACATCGTACCAGCTTCCGGTGGACTTATAAACGATTCCTTGCATATATCCATAGGTTTGGGCGGCAAATTAAGTCTTTTTGCGAATGCATAGGGGTTTTCTTTCCGAAAACCCTGGTAAAAATGAGACAATCGGTATATTTTATGTGTATTTGACAATGATTTTTAGGGGCAGCCCTTATTTTTGCCCTATACGAACCCGTTAACCATCTAAATCATCCTATATGAAAAGAGTATTATTTGTTATCGTGACCATCTCCCTATCCTTTCTGGAGTTGAACGCCCAACAGTACAAGGTAATTACCTCAGTGGAATCCATAGTCCCCAGTGGCGTGGGCCGTTCCAGAATCATAGATGCCCAAGAGGAAAAAGACTTTCAGGAATACACGAGTACACAGACCGAAGAAGACAATACCCGGAACAAATCAAAAAGGGGCAACATTAGGGTCAAGAATTTTGAAGAGACCAAATTGTTGAATTTTTACAATATTGGGGGAATCCGCTTTCAAAACATAGCGGCCAACGATGCCGTCATTGGATCAAAGCTCAATGATATGACCCAAGACGGATGGGAGCTTGTTTTTGTGACCAGCGCGGTTGAGGCCAATGCCGGTTCTGACGACGGGCAGGGCATCTTTATTACCCGCTATATTTTCCGGAAAGATTAAGAGTCCGTTCAAGAAGTTCACTAGAGCGTCCAAAATAACAAAGGCCGTATAAGAGATGTTTTCGTCAAGGAGTATACTTGGGTCTCTTGTACAGCCTTTGTTTTATTCAGATTGACAGGGCATCAGGCATTGATAATTTTCTCCTGATGATTAATGGATTCTTGGTGTATGGCCTTGAACATGCGCAGTACAAATTCCTCGCTCAACCCTTTTTCCTCTCCTTCCAAAATCATTTTGCCCAAAATTTCATTCCAACGATTGGTCTGTAAAACGGCTACATTGCGCTTCTTTTTCAGCTTCCCAATACCATCGGACACCTTCATTCGCTTGCCCAATAATTCAACCAATTGATTGTCCAGCACATCTATTTGTGCCCTAAGATTGGCCAAATTGTTATTGTACTCCGTTTCCTCATCGGTGGTCTTTCGCATACGCAGATCCCTAAACATTTGCTTCAGGGTCTTGGGTGTCACCTGCTGGGCAGCATCACTCCACGCATTATCGGGATCATGATGGGTTTCTATCATCAGTCCGTCAAAATTCAGATCCAACGCCGTTTGTGATACATCAAAGACCATATTCCGCTTTCCTGTAATATGGGATGGATCATTGATAATGGGCAGATCGGGGAACCTACTTTGCAGCTCAATGGGCAATTGCCATTCCGGAATGTTGCGGTATTTTGTCTTTTCATAGGTGGAAAAACCTCGGTGGATAACCCCCAGCTTTTCTATATTGGCCGAATGCAAGCGCTCCACGGCCCCCAACCAAAGTGATAAATCGGGGTTGACAGGGTTTTTCACCAGCACCACCTTATCAGTCCCCTGAAGGGCATCGGCTATTTCCTGGACAATAAATGGGCTCACAGTGGAACGTGCCCCTATCCACAATAGGTCAATATCGTGTTCCAAGGCCAGGTCCACATGGTTTTTGTTCGCCACCTCTGTGGCTGTTTTGAGTCCGGTCTCTTCCTTTACCCTCTGTAGCCACTTAAGCCCCAGGGCACCCACGCCCTCAAAATTTCCAGGACGGGTACGGGGTTTCCATATTCCGGCGCGGTAATAATTTACATCACTATCCTTTAGCTCATTGGCAATGGTCATCACCTGTTCCTCAGTTTCTGCACTGCACGGACCGGCAATGACCAAAGGGTGGGGTAATTGCATGTCATCCAACCATGTCCTCATTTTCCTTGAATTTTCCATATCGTATGCTCGTTGTTAAGATTTGATTTTATTGAAGTAGTTTATTCGTTTGTTGGCGATGGGTATCGCTATATACTTTGATCTAGTTATTTCTTATTTACTGGAATTCCCTTTAATATTTCCCGAATTTTGTTCGTGTGGTCCATCTCCTTAAAAATGCCCCCATAATCCTCATTGAGCAATTTGTCCTTGAATTTTTCGAGGTTGGCAATGTATTCCTCCAAGGTTTCCACCACATGGTCCCTGTTTTGCTCAAAGATGGGTGTCCACATGGCCGGAGAACTTTTGGCCAATCGCACTGTGCTCTCAAAACCACTGCCGGCCATGTCAAAAATGTCCCGTTCGTTCCGTTCCTTTTCAATCACGGTTTTTCCCAGCATAAATGAGCTTATATGGGATAGATGGGATACATAGGCAATATGTTTATCATGTGCGCCTGGATTCATATAGCGGATGCGCATCCCCATGTCCCCAAATAACGTCAGTGCCCGTTCCTGTAGCTTAAAAGCGGTTTTCTCCACCTCACATATAATATTCACCTTGCCACGATAGAGTCCGGCTATGGCCGCCGAGGGACCTGAAAACTCGGTTCCCGCAATGGGATGGCAGGCCAAAAAATTTCTTCGCTTGGGATGATTATCCACCGACTGGCAAATCAACCTCTTGGTGGAACCTGTATCAAATACCACGCAATCGTCATTCACCAAATCCAATATTTCAGGAAGTTGGGAAACCAACACATTGACGGGGATTGCCACAACTACCATATCAGCTTTTGGCAATTCCCCAAAATCCGCTTTGGCATCAATGAGCCCCAATTCCAATGCTTCATCCACATGTACGGGATTAGCATCAATCCCATGAATTTCCCAATCAGGATACATGGCTTTGATATCCTTTGCAAAGGACCCTCCAATCAATCCAACACCAATAATAAAAATGTTCATTTCTATAGATATATGACCGCTACGCTGTTAGACATAAGATGTAAGATATGGCTTTGGTCTGTTTCCTCTACGCTGAGCCACCCCGTACATTCCATATGTTTCACTTAGCACTTTCACCTTCTTCAAATTCTACCTATCGCTTCCTCTATTTCCGCTTCCTTTACACAAAGGGAAAAGCGTATGTATCCCTCTCCCTGACTTCCAAAAATGGTGCCGGGTGCCACAAAAATGTGTTTGTCATGTAATAGATTGTCTATAAACTCCTCTGAGGAGGGCACCCCTGGAGGGAGTTTTGCCCACACAAACATTCCCGCTGTATTCCGATCAAAACTGCAATGTAGGGTAGTGGCCAATTTGAACATTAGCTGCCTTCGGGTAGCATAGACCTCATTAAGCTCCCTATACCACGTATCCCCACAATGAAGGGCGGCGATGGCACCCTTTTGTATGCCATGGAACATACCGGAATCCATATTGCTCTTGACCCGTAGGATTGCACTGATATATTCCTCGCGGCCCACGACCATACCCACACGCCATCCGGCCATGTTAAATGTCTTACTCAGCGAATTGAGTTCCAAGGCCACTTCCTTGGCCCCCTCAAGCCCCAAGAGGCTCAAAGGTTCTTGATTCAGTATAAAACTATACGGATTATCATTTACCAATAGTATTTGGTGCTCACGGGCAAATGCCACAAGTTCCTCCAATTGTTCCTTGGATGCCCTTGCCCCAGTGGGCATATGTGGATAATTGACCCACATGAGCTTTATATTGCCCATGTTTTCCCTTCCCAAACGATCTAGGTCAGGAAACCAACCATCCCCTTCCCATAAATCATAATATACCGGTTGGGCGCCCACTAATTTTGTCACCGAAGTATAGGTGGGGTATCCTGGATTGGGAATAAGCACCCCATCACCCTGATTCAAAAAAGCCATGCTAATGTGCATAATACCCTCCTTGCTTCCCATAAGGGGCAAAACCCCTGTATTTGGATTGAGTGCCACTGAAAACCGATTTTCGTAAAAATCAGCAATTGCTTCCCGAAGCTTGGGCAACCCCTGGTAACTTTGGTATTGGTGGGCTCCCCTATCACTCATACTCCTTTTCATTTCATTCACCACCAATTCAGACGGAGCCAGATCAGGACTGCCAATACCCATGTTGATGATGGGCTTTCCCTGTGCCTTCATTTGCCGTACCTCCCTCA
>JBFOLQ010000026.1:0-3533 GCA_040830145.1 Flavobacteriaceae bacterium
AAGGAAGACCTTAATTTGGTCGATTGGCTCCGTCAATGGGCCAAGACTGAGGAAGAAAGGGAAGAAGTCCATATTCGGGGATTTTTGGGCAAAATGCTCTTTAGTGGGGAAGAGGCCCTCAAAAAGTGCACGGTGCTCTCTGGAGGTGAAAAAGTGAGGTGTATGCTGAGCCGCATGATGATGCTCCGGGCCAATGTACTCATGTTGGATGAGCCTACGAACCACTTGGACCTTGAAAGTATTACGGCCTTCAATAATTCCCTCAAAAATTTTAAGGGTACCGTACTCTTTACCACCCATGACCACGAATTTGCCCAAACCGTTGCCAATCGTATCATAGAGCTGACCCCAAAAGGGGTAATTGACCGATATTTGAGCTTCGATGAGTACATGTCTGATAAAATGATCAAGGAACAACGAAATAAAATGTACTTGGTAGACGTTTGAGCATTTAGATTCCAAATCTAAATGCCATGAAATATTGTCCATACCTACTTTTGGCCCTTTGGGCCCTTTTTCTCGTTTCCTGTACCAAGTCAAATGACGCCGCTCCCGAGGTGGAAGAACCCGATAGGGGGATTGAGCGCGAGTACTTGATCAATCTAGTCTACAATGGGGAGATTACCGTACAGAGTCTTACCGTTGATGCCACGGAAATGGAACCCAGTGCCGAAACACCGCGTTTTGATGCCATTCCGGTCCCAGACCTTGTGTTTAGGGAAGGTGCTTCCATGAGCTTTTCCCGGGCTACGGGAAATTGCGATGCTGAATTTTACATCAATGACTATGGGGCCCTCACAACAGCCTCCATGAACCTGTTCGGCGATCTTGAGGGGTGCAGTTTGTCCGTCACGGCGGTGGCCCATGGGCAAAATACCCTTTTTACAGGCTATGGTACCGAAGATGGAAACAAGGCCAATGGGTATTACGTGCGGATTTCCAGAAATGGGAAGGCCCCCGTGGATGTGGCCTTGGACAAAAAACCCATCATGTTTGCCCCTATGGGGGGCAAGCTGTTTGTGCTTACCCATGATGTGGACATTACCGATGAAAATGGACTCTCTGTCATTGACCTGGGAAACCATACACTATTGCATGAGCAAAATTTGGGGTATGGGGCCCAAAAGATATTTGCCCATCCCCAAGGATCCTTGATCATTGGGTATGAAGAGTTGCATACGAAAATGGACCCTGGGACCTACTCGGTGACCTATGTGAACTATGGAGAGGATACCCGACCGGATTTTGTAAAGTCCACCTTTTTGGAATGTGATGCCGCAGGAAAGCTTTATTATGCCCTGCCCTATGCAAATGCCAAACATTCCGTGGTTCCGGCGGTATTTGATTTTTCTTCGAATACCACTACCATTTACAAATTTGAGAACTTCCTGACGGAGGAACAGATGGATACCCTTTACAATATAGAACGGGCCACCATGGTGGCATACGATGGTGCGAACAATCTGATTTTGATCGGTTACCGCAAAGCTGGTGATTTGGACAGTGGGGGCATCATCAGAATTAAGCCCGTGCCGGAACCGGCCTTTGTGGACCATATAAATGTCCCCGGCGTACCTTACAATCTGTTTGTACGTACTAATTAAAGTATTTGCTGTTCCATATGGCGGGGCTAAAATTCTTGCCCAGGGCAAAGCCATAAAAGACCACGATGGCCACCAAACCTTTAAAGAAAAAGAGGAAGAGGATCCAAAAATGTGAGTCAGCAGGGTTTTTGGTGAACATTCCCTGTGGAACCAGGGCCGCAAGGACATAGCTGGCGAACAAAAGAACAATGACCAGGTTCATGGCATCCTTAAAGGGCCACATCATCCACTTTCGCAACGGATGAAGGTCATTGCCCCATTTGTGTACGAGATAAAAATAGCCGTTCCCCATGGGAACAAAGAGCAGGGGGTCGTCCTTATCCTCCAATTTGAACAATTTGGAAGGGGCCACTATTTTAAAGCCTCCCAAGCGGGTACCGTGCCTTCGCTCCAATAGGGCAATCCTTTCCCAGGCCTCCTGGGGAATACCCCCCTTGAAATGTTTGGCATCCAAAAAGCGAAGCCTGTAGTCAATACAGATTTTCTGGATATCACGGAGGTGGAAAATACGGTCCGTCTCCACGAGGTCCAAATCAAAAAAGTTGTGTGTATGTATAGGGGTGCGGGCCCCAGCGTCTTTTGGGGGCCACTGCCCGGAATCGATACCCAATGGCCCCAGTACTTGCGAGAGGGCCTCTTCAGGGGATACCCCACGAAGGTCCAACAGTTTTTGATGGAGATTTACCCTTTCCAAGCGCATAGTTTTCTGGTTTTGAGACCTAAATTTAGGGAATTGGCCTGGAGCGTTGAAATAGGCCCAAAAAATCAAATGTTAACTTTTTGTTAAATAATATGGGAAAGGGACGTGCAGATTTTTAAAATTCCCACAAAAA
Organism: Flavobacteriaceae bacterium; assembly: GCA_040830145.1. Classification (GTDB taxonomy): domain Bacteria; phylum Bacteroidota; class Bacteroidia; order Flavobacteriales; family Flavobacteriaceae; genus JBFOLQ01. The sequence continues at coordinate 2,438 of JBFOLQ010000026.1, forward strand.
TGTATCTTGTCTGTCCAATTTTGTCGTTCGTCGATAGAATTGGATGCGAGAGCCCCTTTAGAACAACCAAACTTATGAAAATGAAGATCCCCTTGGCCAAGGCCCTTATGTGGCTATTGCCGGTAGTGGGCATGGCACAAACCACCATGATTCGCCCATCCTTTCCGGCCCATGACCCCCAAAATTCCATTGTGGACAATGCAGAGAGTTCCAGTAACCACCAAACCCTGGCGGCTGCCATGCGTGCCACGGAGTTGGATGAAATTTTGGACCGTCAAGGTCCTTTCACCGTTTTTGCCCCCTCTGATATAGCCTTTAAACGTTTGTCAAGGGGTGAGATGTCTGATTTGCTGGAACCTGGAAATAAGGAAAAACTACAGCGTTTGCTCCGGTACCACATCGTGGCGGGCAATATCACGGCATCAAGAATTCTCAGGGCCCTTTGTCGTGGGGAGGGAACAGCCACCTTTACCACCGTTCAGGGTGAGGACATTGCTTTTTCAATGGATGGCATTGATATTGTGTTGACCGATTCCCAGGGCAACAAGGCCAAGATTTTGGCAGCGGACTACGCCCAATGCAACGGGGTCATCCACGCGATAGATAGTGTAATGATGCCCCCTGAGTTAAATTGGGCCCTTAACGAAGAGTAGCCCCCAATTCCCTTTCATAGGTTTTCTGGAGCTTCTGCATTACTTTGTCCACCTGCTTATCGGTCAATGTTTTGTTTGGGTCCTGCAAGGTATAGCCCACGGCATATGATTTTTTCCCCTTGGGCAGGTTCTTTCCTGTGTACACATCAAACAACTGAACGTTCTTTAAGAGCTTGCGCTCCGTGTCCAGGGCCAGGGTCTTGATTTTCTTAAAAGGGACGGATTCATCCAATAACAAGGCAAAATCCCGTTTTACCGAGGGGTATTTTGGCACTTCGGAGACTTTCTTGATCCCCGTGGTTTCCAATGTCTCCAGCACCGTGGTCCAATCCACATCGGCAAACAGAACCTCCTGCCCAATGGCAAAGTGTTTCAATATTTTTTTATGGACGGATCCAAATTGGACCAGGGATCCCTTTTTTCCATGGAATGAGAGGCCTTCC
>JBFOLQ010000027.1:0-4277 GCA_040830145.1 Flavobacteriaceae bacterium
TGGCTGAGGGGATGTTGATAAGGTGCCCTTTTTCCTTGATGTGTTTTTTAACTTCTTTTAGGGTAGGTAGATTGTAATCTTTAGTAAATACATAATCGGCCCAGTTGTCATTGTCTACCTTTATTTCCCTGGCCCGAATCATACCATCAACCGATAGTTTATAGCCATCAGCCAAGTTCAAAGAACCAATTGAAAGTCCATTTTCAAAGTACCAATTGCCATAATGGTTGTGAAACCCAAATTCATTGCTCCAGTCCCAGCCTGAATTATCAGAATTTCTGGGGGCCAGATAATTTCTATGGTCCGTAGCACCTTCATGCTTGGATCCCCAAACCAAGCGCTCGGCCCCTACCAAAAAAGCAAAGTGCCCATTGACATCCAGAGTTGTTGAGGGATTGGAAGTTCCCACTCCTACATTGCCACTGGTATAATAAAGTCTGTCATCACTGGTCTTGGTCCAATGGCCGCCCGTGCTCTCTCCTGTGGAGCTATCTATTGTGACCAAAGCCTCGTCACTAATGGTGCTTTGGTTCCCTGCGGCATCAAATGCCGCAACAGTGAACGAATAGGTGCCATCAGAAAGGTCGGTTATCTGATATTGGGTTTCCGTTATCTGTTGAGTGGTAATGGGCAAGTGGTTTTGGTAAACACGGTATCCAGTGACACCCACATTATCTGATGAGGCATCCCAAGTGAGGTTAACGGCGTTCCCACTAATGGAGGCCGACACGTTGGTAACAGCTGCTGGGGCCTCATTGTCCGTAGTGTCCTCCGTGTAGGGAACGATGGACACCCTGTCCACCAGTACCGCGTCACCTGGGGTGGCTGGGGCCCCTGTATAGATCCTTATCTCGGCTTGTGCCCCACTCGCCGTATAAAGGAACTCATATTCCTCCCAGTCATTACTGACATCAAAGGCCCGTCCCCCATCAAAGTCACTGAATCCTTGCCATTGCCAGAAACCAGGGTTTCCGCCCAGTTTTTTCGCATATAGGATAATACGGTATTGGACACCCGAAGTAGTGGGGAATGAATAAATTCCCCTTTTGGCCCCATCGTAGGACGCTTCTATTTTTAGGGCATACTGCCCATGGTGCACATCGGAGGTCTCAACGGTCAGTGCCGTGCCCCCCAACTTTGTCCACCCTTGTGTGGAATTGGCCTCATTGTCAATACTGGCAGCGTTGTTATGGGTGTGTAATTGCTGGGCGTGCGTACTTGTGGCAGCTATTAGGGCCATTGATAGGAATGTCAGGATTTTGTTTTTCATTGCTTGTTGTTTTGGTCATGGTACAATGCGACCTTTTCATTTTGTAAGGGTACAATGGCGATTGGTCTGGATATGTTCAGTTTGTAAATATTGGATGGCCCTTTCCATGGAACAGTTCAAGGGCAACACTCCGATACTGCCAATGTGGGTAAAAGGATGGCTTTTCATATGGATTGGCTGTCAGATATGTTTCAATGAAAACTACTGTATATCAACGTATTATTTTATTTTTGATTGAAATCCGAAAGGATTTTGTTGTGAAAATTCTGTATGCTGTTGTGAAATCGCCTTTCGATGAAGTGTGTAAAACCATCGATGAAATGCAAAGAAGATTCGATGGGATACTTTAAGGGAATATATGTTTTCTTAAGGCTTTTTGTATTTCAATACCCCTAAATGGAGGCAAAAAATAAGGGTGAGTTTTTGGGCCATTAGTTGTGCCCAAAAGAAAAGCCCCGATAGTAAATCGGGGCCATTCTGGTACTCGAGGCGGGACTTGAACCCGCACGGCCGTTGCTGGCCATTGGATTTTAAGTCCAACGTGTCTACCAATTCCACCACTCGAGCCACTGCTCTTCCCCAACTTAAGGGGAAGTATTGTATCAGTAAACAAAAAACCCCACCCTTGGTGACTGAGCGGAGTCGATGTGGAGCGAAAAACGGGATTCGAACCCGCGACCTCCACCTTGGCAAGGTGGCGCTCTACCAACTGAGCTATTTTCGCATGGTGTTCAACACATGCCACCCTTAGGGCGACAGCGGATGCAAATTTAAAACAAATCTCCAAAAAGCAATGGAGGTATTCCACTTTTTTTACGGCTCTTAAGAAGAGGCCTTTTTGCGTTTGGTGAGCAATCTTTTGATTTCATTCAACTTCATGAATGCCTCCACGGGGGTCAGGGTGTCAATATCCACATGAAGGATTTCCTCCTTGATTTCCTCCAGCAGGGGATCATCTAAGTGGAAGAAACTGAGCTGTACCTCATTTTGTACAGCCTGCAGTTGGGTATCTATGTCACCATGGGAATGTGATTTTTCAAGTTTGGCCAAAATTTTATGTGCCTTGTGGATAACCTGCTGCGGCATTCCCGCCATTTTAGCTACATGGATACCAAAGCTGTGCTCACTGCCCCCTGGTTCCAATTTTCTAAGAAATAAAATGGTGTCCTTTAGTTCCTTGATGGATACATTGTAGTTTTTGATGCGCCCGAAGGTGTCACCCATCTGGTTGAGTTCGTGATAATGGGTGGCAAAGAGGGTCTTGGCCCGTGCAGGGTGCTCATGCAGGTATTCGGCAATGGCCCATGCGATGGAGATGCCATCATAGGTGCTGGTGCCACGGCCTATCTCATCCAATAGAACAAGACTGCGTTCCGACAGATTATTGAGAATGGATGCCGTTTCATTCATCTCCACCATAAATGTGGACTCGCCCATGCTGATGTTGTCACTGGCACCCACACGGGTAAAGATTTTGTCAACATACCCAATGGTAGCCTCTTCCGCGGGCACAAAACTCCCCATCTGCGCCAACAATACAATAAGGGCCGTTTGCCTTAGGATGGCCGATTTACCGCTCATATTGGGTCCCGTAATCATGATAATCTGTTGCTCCTCCCTATTGAGGTGCACATCATTTGGTACATAGCTCTCCCCTGGGGGCAGCTGCTGTTCAATGACCGGGTGCCTTCCCGCTTTGATCTTTAAATGGGTGCCCTCATCCACAATGGGGCACACGTAGTTGTTTTCCTTGGCCAGTTGTGCAAAACCACAAAGGCAATCGAACTGGGCAATCAGTTGGGCGTTTTCCTGTACTTGGGAAATATATTCCTGCATCCAAACCACCAATTGCGAGAAAAGTTGTTGCTCCAACGTTAGGATACGTTCCTCAGCCCCCAGGATTTTAGCTTCATATTCCTTAAGCTCCTCTGTAATATAGCGTTCGGCACTGACAAGGGTCTGTTTTCGAATCCAGTCCTCGGGAACTTTGTCCTTATGGGTGTTCCTTACTTCAATATAATACCCGAATACATTGTTTGAGGCAATTTTTAAGGAGGTAATGCCGGTGCGTTGGGTTTCCCTTTCCAACATTTTGTCCAGATAGTCCTTGCCGGAAAAGGCCAATTGCCGCAATTGATCCAATTCCTTTGAATAGCCTTGGGCGATGGCATTGCCCTTTAAAATGTTGACGGGTGCCTCCTCATGCAACATTTCCTTGATCTTATGACGGAGTTCCTCACAGGAGTGGAGCCTTTCACCAATGGTCCGTAGGGCCTCGTTAGGGCAATTCACGGCCAATTGTTTAATGGGCACCACGGCTTCCAACGAGTTTTTTAGGTTGATTACCTCCCTGGGGTTGATCTTGCCAGTGGCCGTCTTGGAGATAAGGCGTTCCAAATCCCCAATATGGGATATATGGCTATGGGTTTTTTCCAAAAGGGTACTGTCCTCCACCAGATGTGAGACCACTTGGTGTCGTACCCTTATTTTTTCCACATTTTTTAAGGGAAGGGCCAACCAACGTTTTAACAACCTTCCTCCCATGGGGGAGCGGGTACGGTCAATGACATCAAGGAGCGTAATGGCCTGGATATGCTGGGAATGGTATAGTTCCAGATTGCGAATGGTAAACCGATCCATCCAGATATATTCTTCCTCGGCAATCCGTTGTAAGGTAGAGATATGTTGTAATTGGCTATGTCTGGTTTCCGATAGGTAATGCAGTACCACACCTGACGCAATGATGCCCTGCGTTAAATGGGCCACACCAAAGCCCTTCAGGGTATGGGTCTTAAAATGCCCAGTGAGGGTTTCATGGGTATAGTCTTCCTGATATACCCAATCCTCTAGGTAAAAGGTGTGGAAGCCGCCCCCAAAAAGTTCGGTAAATTCTTTCTTATGGGCTTTTGAGACCAATACTTCGTTGGGGGAAAAGTTCTGCAAAAGCTTATCAATTTGTTCAACAGAGCCCTCAGAAGTAAGGAATTCACCCGTTGAAATGTCCAAA